>NZ_JACGMO010000041.1:0-52769 GCF_015354745.1 Micromonospora sp. S-DT3-3-22 | reverse complement strand
GCCGCGTGGGCCCGGTCGCTGGCCCTCGCCCTGCCCCCGGCGGTCCGGGCCGCCGCCGGGCCCGCGTCGCCTTCCGCCCGCTCCCGTCCCGGGGTCGACCGGACGGCCGGGGAACGGCCCGGTCCCGAGGGGACACCCGGCTCCGGGCAGCGTGAAGGAGACGTCCCGCCCGCCGGTACCGTCCCGGACGGTCGGCGCGACGGGGTCGGTGGGCTGGTCGCGGACGTGCTGGACCTGCTCACCGATGCCGCCGCCCGCCGGGCGCTGGCCGACGTCGACCTGCTCCGGGGCGGTCGGCGCGACGGGGTGACGGCCGGGTGGCTGGCGGCGCTGACCGGCCCGCAGCGGCGGTTCACCGCCGAACCCGACGCGTTGGACACCCTCCGCGCCGAGCTGGACGCCTGGCAGCGCGACGCCGTCGGCGGCCCGGTCCGGGCGAGTTTCCGGCTGGTGGAGCCGGCCGACGACGAGATCGTCGACACCCTGACCGTGGTGCCGGCCGACCCGTCGGCGGTCGTCGGGCAGGGTGGACGGTGGCGTATCGAGTTCGGTCTCCAGGCCGCCGACGAGCCGGGCCTGCACGTCGCCGCCGGTGACGTCTGGCGGCACCCGGAGCGGCTGCCGGCGCTGGCCGGCCGGTGGGACGACCCGCAGGAGACCCTGCTGGCCGAGTTGGGCCGGGCCGGGCGGCTCTGGCCGGAGCTGGACGGGGCGCTGCGTACTCCCGCCCCGGAACAGTTGGAGCTGGACGTCGAGGGGGCGCACCGGTTCCTGCGCGACGGCGCGCCGGTGCTGCACGCCGCCGGGTTCGGGGTGCTGCTGCCGTCCTGGTGGCGGCGGCCGGCGGCGCGGCTCGGCGCCCGGTTGCAGGCCCGCAGCCGCACCGCCCCGGGCACGGTCGCCGCGGCCGGGGCGCTCGGGCTGGACGCGCTCGTCGACTACCGCTGGGAGGTGGCGCTCGGCGACGTGACGGTCGACGCCGACGAGTTGGCCGCGCTGGCCGCGTTGAAGACCCCGCTGGTGCGGTTGCGTGGCCGGTGGGTGGAGCTGGACCCGAAGCGGCTGGCCGCCGGCCTGCGGCTGCTGCGCTCCTCCGGTGAGCTGACCGTCGCCGACCTGCTCAGGATGGGGTTGGCCGGGGCGGAGACCCCGGACGCCCTGCCGGTGCTTGCGGTGACCGCCGACGGCCCGCTCGGTGACCTGCTGGCCGGGCAGGCCGAACGGCGGCTCGTGCCGCTGGACCCGCCACCGGCCTTCAAGGGCACCCTGCGGCCCTACCAGCGGCGCGGCCTGGCCTGGCTGGTGTTCCTCCAGTCGCTCGGGCTCGGCGGGGTGCTCGCCGACGACATGGGGTTGGGCAAGACGGTGCAGTTGCTGGCCCTGCTCGCCGGGGACCCGCCGGACGCCGGGCCGACCCTGCTGGTCTGTCCGATGTCGCTGGTCGGCAACTGGCAGCGGGAGGCGGCCCGGTTCACCCCCGGGCTGCGGGTGCACGTGCACCACGGCGCGGACCGGGCCCGGGACGACACGTTCGGACAGGCCGTGCACGCCGCCGACCTGGTGCTCACCACGTACGCGGTGGCCGCGCGGGACGCGGTGGCGCTGGCGTCGGTCGGCTGGCACCGGGTGGTGGTCGACGAGGCCCAGGCGATCAAGAACGCGGCCACCCGGCAGGCCGAGGCGGTCCGGGCGCTGCCCGCCCGGCACCGGATCGCGGTCACCGGCACGCCGGTGGAGAACCGGCTGGCCGACCTGTGGTCGATCATGCAGTTCGCCAATCCCGGCCTGCTCGGCCCGGCCAGCAGTTTCCGGCAGTCGTACGCGGTGCCGATCGAGCGGCACGGCGACACCGAGGCGGCGGCCCGGCTGCGCCGGGTCACCGGCCCGTTCGTGCTGCGGCGACTCAAGACCGACTCCTCGATCATCAGCGACCTGCCGGAGAAGCTGGAGATGGAGGTGGTCTGCAACCTCACCGCCGAGCAGGCGTCGCTCTACCGGGCGATCGTCGACGAGATGCTGGCGAGGATCGAGTCGAGCGACGGGATGGAACGTCGGGGCCTGGTGCTGGCCACGATGACCCGGCTCAAGCAGGTCTGCAACCATCCCGCCCAGCTGCTGCACGACGGCTCGCCGCTGGCCGGCCGCTCCGGCAAGCTGCAACGGCTGGAGGAGATCGTCGACGAGGTGCTCGCGGCCGGCGAGAAGGCCCTGCTGTTCACCCAGTACGCCGAGTTCGGCGCGCTGCTGCGCGGCCACCTGTCGGCGCGTTTCGGCCGGGAGGTGCTCTACCTGCACGGCGGGGTGGGCAAGGCCGACCGGGACGACCTGGTCACCCGGTTCCAGTCTCCGGACGGCCCGGCGCTGTTCGTGCTCTCCCTCAAGGCCGGCGGCACCGGGCTGACCCTGACCGCCGCCAACCACGTGGTGCACGTCGACAGGTGGTGGAACCCGGCGGTGGAGGACCAGGCAACCGACCGGGCGTTCCGGATCGGCCAGCGACGACGGGTACAGGTCCGCAAGTTCGTCTGCGCCGGCACCGTCGAGGAGAAGGTGGCCGCGATGATCGCCGACAAGCGGGGGCTGGCCGCGTCGGTGGTGGGCAGCGGCGAGCAGTGGGTCACCGAGCTGTCCACCGGGCAACTGCGGGAGCTGTTCACGCTCGACGCCGGGGCGGTGGTCGAGTGAGCCCTCGGGATGCCGGGGCGGAGGGCCCGTTCGCCGGGTTCGGGCCGCCGCGCCGGGTCGACGGTGGACTGAAGGCGCGCAGTACCCGGGGCGCGATCGGGGTCTCCTGGTGGTCCCGGCGTTTCCTGGAGGTGCTGGAGTCGTTCGCGTTGGGCACCCGGCTCACCCGGGGTCGGGCGTACGCGCGCCGGGGTCAGGTGCTCCGGCTCGACGTGTCACCCGGGCGGGTCGAGGCGAGCGTGCAGGGTTCCCGGCCCCGGCCCTACCCGGTGACCATCGCCCTGCCGCCGTTTCCGGACGCGCTCTGGGACCGGGTCGAACGTGAGCTGGCCGGGCAGGCGTTCTTCAGCGCCCGGCTGCTCGCCGGTGACCTGCCGGCGGAACTGGAGGAGCTGTTCGCCGTCGCGGGCGCGCCGCTGTTCCCCCGGTCGGTGGGGGAGCTGACCCAGCGGTGCGGCTGCCCCGACGTGGCGGTGCCGTGCAAGCACCTCGCGGCGACGTTCTACCTGCTCGCCGAGGCGTTCGACGCCGACCCGTTCCAGTTGCTGCACTGGCGGGGCCGCAGCCGCGACGCGTTGCTGGGCCGGCTGCGTGCCCTCCGGGCCGAGGCGGTGGGCTCGGCCGCGCCCACCGGGCGGGACGCCGGCACACCCGGCCGGACGCCGTCGGTGGTGGACGGTGCGGCGGGCGGGCCGCCGGCTCCGGTGGCGGGGGCGGCCCGGGTGCTCGCCGACCTGCCCGACGTGCCGCTCACCGGGGCGGTGGACCGGTTCTGGGTGTCGCCGGTGCCGCTGCCGGACCGGCCGCCCATCCTGGCCACCGGCCCGGAGCTGCTGCTGCGGCAGTTGGGCGCGCCCGCCGCGGCGATCGGCGGTCCCGGCCTGCTGGAACGCCTGCGTCGGGCCTACCAGGCCCTCGACCCGGGCTGACCCGGCGCACGGGTCATGATCGACACCAGCGGGGCGATGCCGGGGTGTCCCGTCGCTGCGGTGCCGCACCATCGCGACCCCTGGTGTCGATCACGGCCACGCGGGTCAGCGCCAGCGGTGCCGGAAGTGCCACATCAGGCCGGTGTTGGCCGCCAGGACGACGACGCACGCCGCACCCGCCGTCCGTCCGGCCAGGACGGTCATCGCGGGCAGTGACGCCCACAGGATGACGGTCAGCAGCATCAGCCACCGCCCGCGTCGGGCCCGGACCCTCTGGTCGAGTCGCGCGAAGAACTTCGGATCGCTCTCCCGGAGCTGCCGGGTGATCTGTTCGAACCTGCGCTGATCCTCTTTGCTGAGCATGGCGGTGCCTTCCCCTCAGGCTTCAGCGGTTCGGCGGCTTACCCGCTGCGGCGGCCGGTCACGCCCTGCTCCTGCTGCTACTTTCGGCCCCGGGCGGCGTCGGCGGGGCAGGGCCGGGAACAGCCGGGGACGCCCCGCCCGAAACCGGGCCGGCGGGCGCGGAGCACCTCAGCGCCGGCTTACCGTGGGCTTAAGTTTCGCTGTGCCGGTGAACGCCACGCCCCGTGACACGTACCGCCAAAACGTTACGGCGGGGTCGCGGCCGGACACGTCGTCCCTGCTGGGGACGGTGCGGTCCGGCCGGGGCGGAACCACCCGTGCGGCACCCTCGCACAGCGGCACCTTAAGTGCCCCCGCCGACGGCCCTGACCAGCCTTGTCGGCAGCTCAGCCCTTGGCTACCTTCCCGTGGCAACTCCTCCGGCAGCCGCCGCCGCACCCTCCGCCCCACCCCCGGTCGCAGCGGTACGGCGCATCGAAAGAAAACGGGACCGGTACATGGCCGACCAGAATGTGCCACCGCATCGACCGCACACCCCCGGCGGGCCCACCCCGACGTACGAGGTCACGGCCGCGCCGTACGGGCCGCCGCCGGTGTCCCGGGGCCCGCAGTGGGTGGGGCCCGAGGGGTTGGGCCGGCAGACGTTCCACCAGCCGGCCGGCACCGGACTGCCCCACCTCGACGACGACGGCGACGACCGCGACCGGGTCGGCCGGCGGCGCGCCCTGGTCGCGTTGGGCGGCACCGCCGCCGTGCTGGCCGGCGGCGCGGCGCTGGCGATGAGCCCCCAGGTACGCGGCCTGTTCGGCGACGACGCCGCCGGGGACGCCACCGGGGTCACCACCACCGACGGCACGCCGGCCCGCCCGAGCGGCCAGCAGCCCAGCACGGTACGCACCTACACCGAGCAGAACGAGAGCTACATGGGCTCCCGGGCCGGTGCGGCGCTGAAGAAGAACTCGCCCAGCGGGGGCCGGACCTTCTCCGGGCCGGCCGACGCGGCGCAGCGTACCCCGGTGACGGTGCGGACGGTGCTGGCCAAGGACCCGGTCCGGCACCTGGCCGGCCGGGCCACCTTCGGGGCCACCCCGAAGGTGCTCGCCGACATCCGCCGGATGGGCATCGACGCCTGGGTGCGTCAGCAGCTCGACCCGGAGAAGATCGCGCCGAGCGCCGCCGAGCTGAAGCTCGCCGAGCTGCCCACCCTCGCCCTGAGCAGCCAGCAGGTACGCGACCAGCGGGAGCAGCTCAACGAGCGGGGCGCGCAGCCGGAGAAGGAGATGGTCGACGGCACACTGGCCCGGCAGATCTGGTCGGAACGGCAGCTCTACGAGGTGATGGTCGACTTCTGGAACGACTTCCTGCACGTCGCGGCGGACTTCGACGGGGGTGAGGCGTACCGGAACTCGTTCGACCGGGACGTGGTCCGTAAGCACGCCATGGGCAGCTACCCGGACATGCTGGTGGCGGCGAACAAGCACCCGGCGCTGCTGCTCTACCTCAACCAGAACGACTCCCGCGCCGACGCGGTCAACGAGAACCTGGCCCGGGAGAACCTGGAGCTGTACTCGGTCGGGGTCGACGGCGGCTACACCGAGAAGGACGTCCGGCAGGCCGCCCTGCTCCAGACCGGCCGGGGCGTCGACGACGGGAAGTACGTCTTCCGCAACGACCGGCACTACCGGGGCAAGGTGAAGATCCTCGGCTTCAGCCACCCCAACGACTCGACCGACCCGAAGAAGGCCGACCAGGTCATCGACGCCTACATCACGTACATCGCGTTGCACCCGTCGACCGCCCGGTACGTCGCCCGCAGCCTGGCCACCCGGTTCGTCTCGGACACCCCGCCGAAGTCCCTGGTGGACCGGCTGGCCAATATCTACACGGTCAACAAGGGCTCGGTGAAGCCGCTGCTGATGTCGCTGTTCAGCTCCTCGGAGTTCTGGGCGGCGGTCGGCCAGAAGGTCCGCCGGCCGATGGAGTACCTGGTCGCCACCTACCGGACGCTGGGCGTCGGGCCGCAGGCCGGGCCGGGCTTCCGGCAGGGCGACAGCAAACGCACCGCGTTCGCCCAGGGGCTGCGCCAGATCCACGACAAGCTGCGCGAGCTGGGCCAGTACCCGATGGGCCAGCCCACCCCCGACGGCTACCCCGACGTCTACGTCGCCTGGACGTCGGCCGGCACGATGGTCAACGGCTGGAACGAGGCCGCCGACCTGATCGCCGGCAACCGCAGCCAGTTCACCTACACCCGGCCGGAGAAGCTGGTGGCCCGGCCACCGTCCACCGCCGGGGCGTACGTGGACGCGTTGGCGCAGCGGCTGGTGCACCAGAAGCTGTCGGCGCGGGAGAAGAACCTGATCCTCGGGGTGGCCGGCGTGTCCGCCACCGCCAAGGTCGACGCCACGTTCAACGGGGCCGTCGCCGCCGTCGCGCGGGCGATCCTCGCGTCCCCCCAGCACCACCTGCGGTGAGGCAGACGATGGAGAAGCCGGTGACGTACCCGATGGAGAAGACCGTGCCCGCGTTCCCCCTGCACCCCGAGTGCCCCGACCTGCGCCGGCTCGCCGACGACCCGGCCGAGGCGCTGCTGCGCGCCGAAGCCGACCTCGTCGCCGCCGAGAACGCCGCCGAGGCCGACCGGTACCGCCGGCTGGAGGACCTGGAGGAGGCCCAGCAGGACGGGCGCGGGGTGACCCGGCGGACGTTCGTCGCCGGTGCCGCCGCCACCGCCACCGCGCTGGCCACCGCCCAGTTCGTCACCACCTCCGCGTCGTTCGCGGCGACGAAGACCGGCACCCTGATCCACGTCTTCCTCTACGGCGGGCTGGACGGGCTGAGCCTGGTCGCCCCCGCCGACGACCCGGTGCTCGCCAAGGGCCGCCCCGACCTGCTGCTCGGCGGCGACTCGCTGGCCCTGGGCCGGGGCTTCAAGCTGACCAGCGCGTTCGCCCCGCTGGAGAAGTGGCTCAGATCGGGCCAGCTCGGTTTCGTCCCGGCGGTCTCCGACGAGCGGCTGTCGCGCAGCCACTTCCAGGCCGCCGACGCCTGCAACCTCGGCGGCCTGCCCAACGAGACAGGTGGCCGGGGCTGGCTGGACAGCCTGGTCGACTCCCTCGGCAAGGGCACCGCGTTCCGCAGCGTCGGCATCGGCAGCACCCTGCCCCGTTCGCTGGTCGGTACCAACGGCGCGTTGTCGCTCAACAGCGTCGGCTCGCTGCGGCTCAACGGCGACGACCGCTACCGGGCGGCCACCGAGAAGGCGATCCGGGGTCTGTTCACCGGGATCAACCACCCGGTCGAGGAGGCGGTGATCGAGGGGATGGGCGCGCTGTCGACCGCCCAGCAGCTCGCCGCCAAGCCGTACCAGCCGGCCGAGGGCGTGAGGTACGAGGGCGTCGGGTACGCCTTCCAGCAGCTCGCCCAGCTGATCAAGGGCGGGGCGAACGTCCGGGTCGCCACGGTCGGGATGGGCGGCTACGACACCCACGAGAACCAGGGCACCCGCTCCGGCGGCCAGCTGCACCGGCGGCTCGGCGAGCTGGCGGGCGCGATGGCGGCCTTCTTCACCGACCTGGGCGACCGGGCCGCCGACGTCACCATCATGGTGTCCAGCGAGTTCGGCCGCCGGGTCGCCTCCAACGGCGGCGGCACCGACCACGGCCACGGCGGGGTGGTCACCATCCTGTCCGGCCGTAAGCTCGCCGGCTCGCTGCTCGGCCGCTGGGACGGACTGAGCGATCTGGACTCGGGCGACGTCCCCGAGTACAACAACATGTTCGACGTCTACGGTGCGGTGGCGCAGGGCCGGTTCGGGCTGACCACCGCCCAGGTCGACAAGCTCTTCCCGCGGCGGAAGTACACCCCGATGAAGCTCTACGCGTGACCTACCAGGACATGCACGCCGCCGGTGGGCGTACCCGGGAGCCGTCCCGGTACGCCGGCCGGCCGGCTGCGTCCGTACCCCCGCCGCCGGCCCGGCCCCGGCGCGGCTCCGCCGGCCGACGGGTGCTGTCCGCGCTGTTCTGGGTCGGTCTGGTGGCCGCGGTGCTGCCGTGGTGGCTCGACACCCCGGCCGGCTCGTTGACCGGCACCGCCGACGTGCTCACCGCCGCCGGCCGGGTCACCGGCCTGGTCGCCGGCTATCTGCTGCTGGTGCAGGTGCTGATGATGAGCCGCCTCGGCGTGCTGGAACGCGGGGTCGGCGGCGAGCGGCTGTCCCGGGTGCACCGGGACCTCGGCGCGACGCTGCTGGTGGCGGTGCTGGCGCACCTGTCGCTGCTGGTGGTCGGCTACGCGCGGACCCAGGGCAACCCGGTCACCGCCCAGCCGGGGGTGCTGCTGCGTGACTTCGACGACATGGTGTCCGCCTTCGCCGCGGCCGGCATCCTGGTGCTCGTCGGCGGCACCGGCATCCGGGCGGTCCGCCGGGCGATGCCCTACGAACTCTGGTACCACCTGCACCTGACCAGCTACCTGGCGCTGCTGCTCGGCTTCGGCCACCAGTTCAGCAACGGCGCGCAGCTCTTCCCGCCCGGCCCGGTGCGCACCGGCTGGATCGCCGGCTACCTGCTGGTCGCCGCCGCCCTGGTGTGGGGCCGGCTGGTCGCGCCGCTGCTGCTCAACCTGCGGCACCGGCTGCGGGTGGCCGACGTGGTGGCGGAGAGCCCGGACACCGTCTCGATCTACCTCACCGGCCGCCGGCTGCACCAGCTCGACCCGCTCGGCGGTCAGTACCTGCGCTGGCGGTTCCTGGCCCGGGGCTGCTGGTGGCAGTCGCACCCGTTCTCGCTCTCCGCCGCGGCGAACGGCCGCTGGCTGCGGCTTACCGTGAAGGTGGTCGGCGGGCACACCCGGGACCTGCGTGACCTCGACCCGGGCACCCGGGTCTGGGCGGAGGGGCCCTCCGGCACGTTCACCGCCGCGCACCGCACCCGGGACCGGGCCCTGCTGATCGCCGGCGGCAGCGGCATCGGCCCGCTGCGGGCGATGCTGGAGGAACTGCCCGCCGGCGCGGCCCTGATCTACCGGGCCCGCACCCCGGCCGACGTGCTGTTGCAGCACGAGCTGGACTGGCTGGCCCAGGCCCGGCAGACCGCCGTCTGGTACGTCGTCGGCTCCCGCGACGACGCCGGCCCCCGCCAGGTGATGAACCCGGACGGGCTGCGCCGGCTGGTGCCCGACCTGACCCGCCGCGACGTCTACCTGTGCGGCCCGCAGGGGCTGGTCGACTCCTCGGTGCGGGTGCTCCGGCAGGCCGGCGTGCCCCGCCGGCAGATCCACCTCGCCCCGTTCGAGCTGTAGGAGGGCACCTGACATGCGTCGCGCGCTGCTCGCGATCACCGGGCTGGCCGCCGGCACCACCGCCCTGGTGGTGCTCAAGGGCGCGCCGGACGCCCGCCAGGTCGCCCGGGACCTGCCGGCCGGTGCGCCGGTCGGCACGCCGGACCGCGCCGACCCGGCCACCCCCGGCGCGACGCCGCAGCGGACCGCCGCGACACCCCGGCCGACCGGCCGGCCCGACGCCACCGCCGGCCGCACCCCGGCCGCGCGGCGGACCACCCCCGGCGGGGACGCCGGCACCCGCCGCACCCCGGCCGCCGACCGGACCACCGGCGTCGCGCCGAAGCCCACCACCCGCACGGTCACCGGCCCGGTGATCTCCACCGAGTTCGGCAACGTGCAGGTGCGGATCACCGTCTCCGGCCCGAGGATCGTCGACGCGGTGGCCCTGGAACTGCCCCAGGGCGGTCAGTCCGACCTGCGCAGCGACCGGGTCGACGCCGCCTACAGCGGCACCAGCGGCGACGTGGTGCGCCAGCAGAACGCCAACCTGGACACCGTCTCCCAGGCGACCGCCACCAGCGACGGCTACCGGCGGTCGTTGCAGGCCGCGCTCGACCAGGCCCGCTAGGTGGGCGCGTCGGCGACCCGGCCCGGCCTGCGCCGGGTCGAGCAGGTCATGGGTACGGCGATCAGCCTGGACCTCGCCACCGACCGGCCCGCCGCCGCCCTGCGTACGCTGGCCGACGACACGTTCCGCTGGCTGCGGGAGGTCGACGCCCGGTTCACCACCTACCGCGAGGACAGCGAGGTGCGCCGCCTCGACCGGGGGGAGCTGCCGCCGGCCGGGGCGTCGGCGGACCTGCGTGCCGTGCTGGCCCGCTGCGCCGACCTGTGGGCCGACACCGACGGCTTCTTCGACGCGTACGCCACCGGCCGGCTGGACCCCTCCGGCTACGTGAAGGGCTGGGCCGCGCAGGTCGCCTCGGACCGGCTGGTGGCGGCCGGGGCGGTCGACCACTGCCTCAACGCCGGCGGCGACGTCCGGGTACGCGGGCACTCGTCGTCCGGGCTGCCGTGGCGGATCGGCGTCCGGCACCCGTGGGACGCGGACGCCACCTGCCTGGTGCTCACCGGCACCGACCTGGCCGTCGCCACCTCGGGCGTGTACGAACGGGGGCACCACGTGCTCGACCCGCGCCGGGGCGTACCGGCCCGGGGGCTGCGCTCGGTCACCGTGGTCGGCCCGGACCTGGGCGTCGCCGACGCGTACGCCACGGCGGCGGTGGCGATGGGCGCGGCCGGCGTCGGTTGGCTCGACCGGCTGCCCGGCCACCTGCACGCGGTGGTCACCGACGACGGTCGGCTGCTGCGCTCGACCGCCCTGCCGCTGGCCGACTGAGGGGTCGACGGTGGCGGGGTCACCTGCCGGTGGGGGTGTTCACCGGGCCGTGCGGTGGGTGCCGGCCGGGCGGGAGCCGGTCGGCCGGGGGCGACCCGGTCGGGAGCCGGCCGGTCGGGTGTCCGACCAGTGGCGGGGCCGTCGCCGGTACGGCGGTTCGGTGCCGCCGGTGTGCCGCATCTCGTCCCTGGCCATGTCGTACCCCCGCTCCGGTGGCGCGTGCGCGCCGTCGTGGTGTGCAACGAGTCCGGCGTCGGCGGGGACGCTGGCGGGAACCCGACCCGGCCGCGTCCCGCCCCGCTGCGGCCGTCCGGTCGGTGGCCGTCCGGTGCGGTGGCTGGCCGGTCAGTGGCCGCGCCGGGGCAGGGGGAGCTGGCCGGGCAGCAGCTCCGGGATCAGCGTCACCCCGTCGGCCCGCAACGTCTCGATCAGGGTGTTCTGCACCAGGTACGAGTCGGGCAGCCGCCAGCGGGCCTGCTCCGGGGCGACCGCCCAGCGCACCGGGCCCTCGGGCAGCCGGGTGGGGGGCGCCGGAATCCACGAGCCGGTGCCGTGCCGGACGACGTGGAAGCAGTGTTCCAGCTCGGGGCGCAGCGGGTCGCCGGGGCGGACCAGGAACATCCACCGCCCGGTCGGGGTCACCACCACCGGGCCCCGGACGCCCGGCCCGGCGGGGTGCCCGGGTACGGCGTCGAGCAGTCGCCGGCCCAGGTGCGCCGACACCTCCAGCACGTCGAACGCCCGGCCGGTGGGCAGCAGCACCCCGTGCGGGCGGCTGCGCCACCAGGTGGCCACCCGGGCCGGGTCGGTGCTCGCCCCCCGCTCCCAGTTCTCCAGCGCGGGGTGGCAGCCGACGGTGGGACAACCGGCCCGGCCGCACACGAACCGGCTGCGTGCCAGGCAGGCGCCGGGGGTCACCTCCCAGCCGTGCAGCGCGTACCGGACGGCGATCCGGCGCAGCCGGACCCGTTCGATCGGTGCCAGCTGGGCGACCCGTGGCCCGACGTTCCCCCACATGTCCCGTGCTCTCCTCTGGCCTCGACCGGTCACCGCCACCCCTCACGTCGAGCGCCGTCACTGTCGTGATCCGGGATCGTTGACACCTGACGAACGGCTCATGCAACTTGCACGAAGCTATGAGAACTGGCTGTACGTGTGACGTACACGCTGTGCGACCAGCGGCAACCTGGGCGGACGGATCGGAGACGCCCGGCGTGGGTCGTCCGGAGCCCGACCGGACGACCCACGAGGGGGAGGAACGCGAGAAGATGGACGAGCTTCCGATCGGGCGACGGGTGGCCTACTGGCGCGGGCGACGGAAGATGTCCCAGCAGGTCTTCGCCGACCGACTCGGCAAGTCCAAGAGCTGGGTCGACAAGGTCGAACGCGGGGTCCGCCGGCTGGACAAGTTCTCCGTGCTGTACGAGATCGCCGTGATCCTCCGGATCGACGTGCAACTGCTGCTCGGCAAGGACCCGGAACGGCGTACCGACGCGTTGAGCTGCATCGACCAGTTCGAGGTGCAGGAGATCCGGGCCGCCCTGGAGCAGTACTCCTCGATGACCGCGTACTTCGACGGGGTGTCGTACCCGCCGCCCCTGGCCGACCTGCGCAAGGCCGTCACCCACGCCTGGCTCACCTACCAGTACGGCCGCTACGCGATGCTCACCCGGGCGCTGCCGAAACTGCTGCGCGACGCCCAGGCCGCCGACGCCGGCTACGGCGGCGAGCAGGGCCGGGAGGCCGCCCACCTGCTCGGGCAGGTCTACCAGATCGCCTCCTCGGTGCTGCGCAAGCTGGGCGAGTGCGAGCTGGCCTGGCTGGCCGCCGACCGGTCGATGGCGGTCGCCCAGCGGGCCGACGACCAGCTGCTGGCCGGTGTCGCCACCGCCCGGGTCTGCAACGCGCTGGTGGCGATGGGCCGGGCCCGGCCCGCGTTGGAGCTGAACCTCAGCATCGCCAACCAGCTCGCCCCCGGCGGCATGAACGACAGCGCGCCGGACCGGCTCTCCGTCTACGGCATGCTGCTGTTGCAGGGCGCGATGGCCGCCGCCCGGTTCGGCGACTCCGACGCCGTCGAGGACCTGCTGTACGGGGCCAACGAGGCGGCGCTGATGCTCGGCAGCGACCAGAACCACTACTGGACCTCGTTCGGCCCGACCAACCTGGAACTGCACCGGGCCGCCGCCGCCGTGGAGCTGGGCGACGGCGGGCGGGCGGTGGAGATCCACCAGCGCATCCCCGAGCCGAGCTTCAACGGGCTGCTGCCCGAGCGGCGGGCCCACCACCTGCTCGACCTGGCCCGGGGCTACACCCAGCTCGGTGACGTCGCGATGGCGGGGGAGATGTTGCTGCGCGGCGACCGGCTCGCCCCGTCCGAGATCCGCTGCCGACCCATCGCCCACGAAGTGATGACCGACGTGCTGCGTCGCACACGGGGTGCGTTGCCCGCGCCGATTGCGGAGTTGGCTGAGCAGATGGGAGTCGGAGTATGAACACGGCGGCGGCCGGATGAGCGGCAGCCCCCACCAGAGCAGTGAGCACCGTGGAGTGCTCTACGTCATCGCCTGCGGTTCGCCGCTGGCCCGTCACCTCGATCGACTCGTCGGCCTGGCCCAGGACGACGGCTGGGAGGTCTGCGTCGTCACCACGCCCGACGGGGCGAAGTTCGTCGACCGGGCCGCGCTGGCCCGGCAGACCGGGCATCCGGTGCGTACCCACTACAAGAACCCGGGCGACCCGGACCTGCTGCCCCCGGCCGACGCGATGCTGGTCTGCCCGGCCACCGTCAACACGGTCAACAAGTGGGCGGCCGGGATCACCGACACGCTGGCGCTGGGCCTGCTCGTCGAGGGGCAGGGCCGGGGCGTGCCGGTGGTGGTGGTGCCGTTCACCAACGTGGCGATGGCCGCGCACCCGGCGTTCCAGAGCGGCCTGCGCCGGCTGGGCGAGTGGGGCGCCACGGTGCTGTTCGGCGACGACGTCTACCCGCTGCACCCACCCGGCACGGGGGAACGGCACCTGCACGCCTTCCCGTGGGAGGCGGCGGTGGCGGCCCTGCCGGGCCGCTCCCGGGCCGCCTCGGCCGCCTGACCCGGCGACGGGCGTGGGCGTGGCCGCCACCACGCGCCGGTAAGCTGACCGGCCGTGAGCACAACCGCGCCCCCGCCGTCCGTCGCCGATGTGGTTGCCGAGCTGGATCGGCGTTATCCGCCGGTCTGGGCCGAGGAGTGGGACCGGGTCGGTCTGGTGCTCGGTGAGCCCACCGACCCGGTCCGCCGCGTCTACGGCACGGTGGACGTCGTCCCCGAGACGGTCGCCGAGGCGCTCGCCGCCGGCGCCGACCTGATCGTCGCGCACCACCCGCTGCTGCTGCGCGGCGTCTCCTCGGTCGCCCCGACCACCTGGAAGGGGCGGATCGTGCACGACCTGATCCGCGCCGGGGTGGCCCTGTACGTGGCGCACACCAACGCCGACGTCGCCGCGCCGGGCGTCTCCGACGCGCTGGCCGACCGGTTCGGGCTGACCGGTCTGCGTCCGCTCGCACCGTCCGCGCCGGGTTCCCCGGCGGCCGGCGGCGGCCGGGGCATCGGCCGGATCGGTGAGCTGCCCGCCCCGATGACGCTGGCCGAGCTGACCCGGCACGCCGCCGCCGTCCTGCCCGCCACGGTGTGGGGGGTTCGCGCCGGGGGCGATCCCGGGCGTATCGTGCGTACCCTCGCGGTCAGCGGTGGCTCGGGCGAGGGTTTCCTGGCCGCCGCGTCCGCCGCCGGGGTGGACGCGTTCCTCAGCTCCGACCTGCGACACCACCCCTCCGGTGAGCACCTCGCCGCCGGTGGGCCCGCCCTGCTGGAGGCCGCGCACTGGGCGACCGAACGACCCTGGCTGGACGACGTGGCCGCCCACCTGCGGGCCGGCTTCGGCGTCGAGACCGTGGTGTCCGACCTGGACACCGACCCGTGGACCGTGCACGCCGCCGCACCCGCGATGGACGACAAGGAGCCCCGACCGTGAAGGCTGAACCCCAGGTCCAGCGCCGCCTGCTCGACCTCCAGGCGATCGACACCACCCTCGCCCAGCTCGCCCACCGCCGCCGGTCGCTGCCCGAGCGGGCCGAGCTGGAGGGCCTGGCCCGGGAGCTGTCCGCCCTGGAGGACGAGCGGGTCCGCGCCCAGGTCGCCGTGGACGACCTGGACCGGGACATCGCCCGCCTGGAGAAGGACATCGACCAGGTGCGGGCCCGTAAGAGCAAGGACGAGGCCCGGCTGGCCAGCGGCAGCGGCCCGGCCCGGGAGCTGGAGGCGCTCCAGCACGAGCTGGTCTCGCTCAACCGCCGCCAGGGTGACCTGGAGGACGCCGAGCTGGAGCTGATGGAGCAGCGGGAGACGGCGCAGGCGACCCTCGACGGGATCGAGGCCCGCATCGCCGAGGCCCGGGACCGGCGGGCCGCCGTCGAGCAGCGCCGCGACGAGAGCCTGGCCGGGATCGCCAAGGAGGAGGAGTTCAAGCAGGGCGCGCGCAAGCCGCTCGCCGCCGACCTCCCCGCCGACCTGGTGACCCTCTACGACAAGATCCGTGAGGACACCGGCCTCGGCGCGGCGCTGCTCACCGCGGGCCGCTGCGGCGGCTGCCGGCTGGAGCTGTCCGGCGCCGACCTGGCCCGGATCCGCCGGTCGGCCCCGGACGAGGTGGTCCGCTGCGAGGACTGCCGTCGGATCATGGTGCGCACCAACGAGTCGGGGCTGTAGCCCGGTGGCGGTGCGCGCGGTCGTCGTCGAGGCCGACGGCGGGTCCCGGGGCAACCCCGGGCCGGCCGGGTACGGTGCCGTGGTCCGCGACCCGGCCACCGGCGAGGTGCTGGCCGAACGCGCCGAGTCGATCGGTACGGCCACCAACAACGTCGCCGAGTACCGGGGTCTGATCGCCGGGCTGGAGGCCGCCGCCGAGCTGGGCGCGGCCGAGGTCGACGCCCGGATGGACTCGAAGCTGGTGGTCGAGCAGATGTGCGGCCGGTGGCAGATCAAGCACCCCGGGCTGCGTCCGCTCGCCGCGCGGGCCGCCGCACTGGTCGACCGCTTCGAGTCGGTCCGGTTCAGTTGGATCCCCCGGGACCGCAACCGGCACGCCGACGCCCTGGCGAACGCCGCGATGGACACCGCCGCCGGCAAGCCGTCCCGGGCGGTGGCGGGTTCGGCCGGCGGTGAGCCGCCCCGGGCGGTGGCGGGTGCCGACTCGCCGGGCCGGGCGCAGGCCCGCGAGGTGGCCGACCGTGCCGCGACCCGGTCCACCGGCACCGACCCGGCGACCGCCAAGGCGTCCTGGGAACCGAGGCCGAGTTTCACCGCCACCCGGCTGATCCTGGTCCGGCACGGGGAGACCGAGTGGACCGTGCAGCACCGCTACGCCGGCCGCGCCGACGTGCCGCTGTCCGAGTCCGGTCAGGCCCAGGCGCGGGCCACCGCCGCCCGGGTGGCCGCGCTGGCACCGTCCGTCGCGGCCGTGCTCAGCTCCCCGCTGTCCCGGTGTACGGCCACCGCCGAGGCGATCGCCGGGGCGCTCGGCGGCCTGCCGGTACGTCCCCAGGACGACTGGATCGAGTGCGACTTCGGTGACTGGGACGGGCACACCTTCGCCGAGGTCCGCGACCGGTGGCCCGGCGAGTTGGACGCCTGGCTCGCCTCGACCCGGGTCGCCCCGCCGGGCGGTGAGTCGTTCACCGAGGTCGGGAAGCGGGTCGACCGGGCGATGGTGGCGCTGCGGGAGGCGTACCCCGGGGAGACCGTGGTGGTCGTCTCGCACGTCTCGCCGATCAAGCTGGCGTTGCGCGACGCCCTCGCGGCCGGCGACGCCCTCCTGCACCGGCTCTACCTGGACGCGGCGGGCATCTCGGTGCTCGACATGTGGCCCGACGGGGGCGTCGCGGTCCGCTCCGTCAACGACACCGCCCACCTCCCGGCCCGCTGATTACGGATCGTCCCCCGAACCGGCCCGGAAATCCCGGGCCGGTTCGTCGTCGGTCGATGCGTCACGCCGTTCGCCGTGCCGTTCGGCGCAGCCGGAACGCCGTTGGGCGCATCGTCGAGCGCCGATTGATCGTGACCGGCTGCACCGGGTCGTAGCGTCCGGCCGTTACTGGCCGGAACGACCGGAGGTAGGTCAGATGACAGCTGGCGAACCGGAGACGCCGCGTACGGCGTCGTCCAGGGCGAAGGACCACAGCCCCTGGAACTGGTTGCTCTTCATCCCGATCGTGGTGCCGCTGATCCCGGCGCTGTTCAACGCGGACGCGCCCCGGTTGTTCGGCTTTCCGCGCTTCTACTGGCTGCAACTGGTCTGGATCCTGCTCGGGGTGGCCACCACCACGCTGGTCTACCAGATGACCAAGAAGCGGGGTGACCACTAATGTGGCGCGATCATCTGACCGAGATCATCGTCTTCTCGGCGCTCTTCCTGCTGGTCAGCGGAATGGGTTTCGTGGCGGCCCGGTGGCGGGCGCCGAAGGACATGGCGCACCTCGACGAGTGGGGGCTGGGCGGGCGCAGCTTCGGCGGCTGGATCACCTGGTTCCTGGTCGGCGGCGACCTCTACACGGCGTACACGTTCGTGGCGGTGCCGGCGCTGATGTTCGGAGCGGGCGCGGCCGGGTTCTTCGCCGTGCCGTACACGATCGTCATCTATCCGCTGGTGTTCCTGGTGCTCTGCCGGCTCTGGTCGGTGTCGCACCGGCACGGTTTCGTCACCCCGGCCGACTTCGTCCGCCGCCGGTTCGACTCGCCGGTGCTGGCCCTGCTGATCGCGATCACCGGCATCGTCGCGACCATGCCGTACATCGCGTTGCAGCTGGTGGGCATCGAGGCGGTGCTCAAGACGATGGGGGTCACCGGGGACAGCGCGGTGGCGCGGCACCTGCCGATCATCATCGCCTTCGCGATCCTGGCCGCCTACACCTACCAGTCCGGGTTGCGCGCCCCGGCGCTGATCGCGTTCGTCAAGGACAGCCTGATCTACATCGTGATCCTGGTGGCGGTGATCTACCTGCCGTACAAGCTGGGGGGTTGGGGTTCGATTTTCGACGCGGCGGACGCGAAGTTCGCCGCCTCGCCGAATCCCAACGACGGCATCCTGCTCAACGCCAACAACCAGCTCCAGTACGTCACCCTGGCGTTCGGTTCGGCGCTGGCGCTGTTCCTCTACCCGCACAGCATCACCGGTGTGCTGGCCAGCCGGAACCGGGACGTGATCAAGCGGAACATGTCGGCGCTGCCGGCGTACAGCCTGCTGCTGGGGTTGATCGCGCTGCTCGGTTTCATGGCGATCGCGGCCGGGGTGAAGCCGCTGCCCGGGGCGAAGGAGGGCACCGTCGACAGCAACACGGTGGTGCCGGTGCTGTTCGACCAGCAGTTCCCGGACTGGTTCGCCGGGGTGGCGTACGCGGCGATCGGCATCGGCGCGCTGGTGCCGGCGGCGATCATGTCGATCGCGGCGGCGAACCTGTTCACCCGCAACATCTACAAGGAGTACCTGAAGCGGGACGCCAGCCCCGCCCAGGAGGCGAACGTATCGAAGATCACCTCGCTGGTGGTGAAGGTCGGCGCGGTGGCCTGCATCGTCTTCCTCGACCCGCAGTTCTCCATCGACCTCCAGCTCATCGGCGGCGTGATCATCCTGCAGACGCTGCCGGCGGTGGCGCTGGGCCTCTACACCCGCTGGTTCCACCGGGGCGCGCTGATCGCCGGCTGGGCCGCCGGCATGGGGCTGGGCATGTGGATGCTCTACCAGATCCCCAACCCGGCGTCGAAGCGCGCGCACTTCGGCGGGTCGGCGTTCCCGCTGTCCGACTTCGGTTTCGACACCAAGAAGACGATCTACGTCGGCATCGTCGCCGTGCTGGTGAACCTGGTGGTGGCGGCGCTGGTCACGCTGGTGCTGCGGGCGGCGAAGGTGGCCGAGGGCGTGGACGGCACCACGCCCGACGACTACTTCGCCGACGAGGGCGATCCCCGCGTCACCCCCGGCCCCGACCGCGACGCCGACTCCGCCCGCGAGCCGGTCGCCTGACCCCGCGCCCCGGGAGCCCGTCGCTCCCGGGCCCGCCCCCGGGTGGGTTGCGCCGGGCACCCGCCCCGGGCGGGGTGCCCCGGGCGTCCCGCCCCGGTGATCAAGAGCTTTGCGTCAACATTCCGCCGGGAACTGACCCGAACCTCTTGATCACGCGACCGACTCGGCCGTCGGGCCACCCTCCGGCCCGGTGGGGGGCGGTGATCAAGAGGTTTGGGTCAACTTTCGGTGTGGAGGTGACGTAAACCTCTTGATCACCAGGGCTGGGCGCGGGGGCGGGCGGGGTGGGATCAGCGGCGGCGGGTGCGGGAGTCGAGGGCCTGGTTGAGCCGGCTCAGGAGGGTGGCCAGGGTGTCCCGGTCGGTGGGGGACCAGTCGGCCAGGATGTCGCCGTAGAGCCGGGTCCGGGCGGCCTGGACGGCGGCCATCCGGTGCAGGCCGGCGGGGGTGGGGGAGATCACCGTGCCCCGGCCGTCCGCCGGGTCGGGGGCGCGGGCGATCAGGCCGTCGCGTTGCAGCGCCGAGACCTGCCGGGTGACCGTGGAGCCGTCCAGGTTGAGCCGGGCGGCCAGCGCCGAGACGTTCTGCGGGCCGGTGGCGTCCAGGTGGCGCAGGATCACGTACGCCGCCCGGTCGAGGACCCGGTGCTCGGCGCTGCCGGTGGCCCGGCGGGTGGCCTCGCCCAGCCGCATCAACAGGGCGACCTCGGTCTCGATCCGGCCGAGGGTGGCCTCGTCCGACTCCGTTCGCTTCGCCTGGTCGTCACTCATAGCTGTATGATACAACGGAATTACCTGTACGATACAGCTATCTGTGGCTTCGGCCCGACAGGAGGCGGAGTGGACCGGCGAACCGAGCCCCACCGCAGTGCCATCTACGCCACCACGCTGGTGGCCTTCCTCGCCATCGCCGGCATCGCCGTGGTGGACCCCATCCTGCCCGCCATCGGCACCGCGATCGGCGTCACCGCCTGGCAGGTCGAACTGCTGTTCACCGCGTACATCGCGGTGATGGCCGTCGGGATGATCCCGGCGACCCTGGCCAGCGGACGCTTCGGCTTCAAGCCGGTGCTCGTCGCCGGCGTCTCCGTGGTCGGCCTCGCCGCCATCGCCGCCTCGTTCAGCAACGACATCGTGCAACTGTCGGTGCTGCGCGGCGTGTGGGGGCTGGGCAACGCGATGTTCTTCGCCACCGCCATGGTGGTCCTGGTCAACCTCGCCAACGACCGGGAATGGGTGGTCGGCCTCTTCGAGACCGCGCTCGGGCTCGGCTTCGCCGTCGGACCGCTGATCGGCGGCCTGCTCGGCGAGATCAGCTGGCGACTGCCGTTCTTCGTCTGCGGCATGTTCATGGTGCTCGCCCTGCTGGTGGCCGCCCGCAAACTCCGTGAGCCGACCCACCGGCAGCCGCCCGTACGGCTGGGGCAGATCTTCGCCACCTACCGCCGGCCGGCGTTCATCACCCTCTGCGTGGTCACCGCCGCCTACAACTTCGTCTTCTTCGTGGTGCTCGGCTACATGCCGCTCTTCCTCGGCCTCGACGTCATCCCCCTCGGCCTCGCGTTCACCGGCTGGGGCCTCGGCCTGGCGGCCGGCATCCTGCTCATCGGCCACCGGCTCGCCCACCGGATCGGCGCGGTGCAGACCGTCGGGGTGGCGCTGGTCGGCCTGCTGGCCTGCATGGTCCTCTTCGCCACGTCGGCCGGCACCGTCGAGTCGCTGGTGGTGCTCGTCGTCGCCGGCCTGTGCATGGGCCTGGCCAACGCCAACCTCACCGACCTGGCCCTCGGCCTCGGCTCCGCCGACCGGCGGGTCGCCACGGGCGCGTTCAACCTGGTCCGCTGGGGGGCCGCCGCACCCGCCCCGATCCTCGCCGGCAAGCTCGCCGAACACGGGCTGGCGCTGCCGTTCTGGGTCGGTGCCGGGGTGCTCGCCGTCGGCCTGCTGGTCTACCTGACCTGCGCGCACCTGATGGCCGCCGGCTACGGCGAACGGCTGCTCTGGTCCCGCTGGAACCGGGCCGCCCGGCAGGTCGAGCACACCGCCGAGGAGCCGGTCGGGGAGGCGTACTGAGCGGACTCGGGGCCGCTCAGCCCAGCGCCCGCCAGAGCAGGTAGAGGCCGATCGCCGTACCGAAGCAGACGATCAGCGTCCGGAGCACCACCGGTGGCAGGCGGCGGGTCACCCGCGCCCCCACGTACCCGCCGAGCATCGTGGCCGGCGCGACCGCCGCGACCGCCGCCCAGTTGACCGGCCCGAACAGGGCGAACACCACCAGCGTGGTCAGCCCCACCACGGCCGACAGCAGGTTCTTCACCGCCGACACCCGGGCCAGCGTCGCGTCCAGCACCAGGGCCAGGCCGGCCACCAGCATCACCCCGAGCGCCGCGCCGAAATAGCCGCCGTACACCGTGCCGACCGCGACCATCGCCTGCACCGTGAGGGTACGGCGGCGCGGGCCCAGCTCGGCCGGATGCCCGACCAGCCGGCGCAACGGCCCCTGGAAGGCCAGCACCGCCGTGGCCCCGAGCACCAGGAACGGCACCACCAGGTCGAACGCCCGCGCCGGGGTGGCCAGCAGGAGCAGACAGCCGACCCCCGTGCCGAGCACCGCCGTCGGCAACAACGGCCACAGCGTCCGGCGGGGCGGCAGGTCCATCCGGCTGCCCGCCACACTCGCCGCGTAGCCCGGGAAGACCGACACCGAGTTGCTGACGTTCGCTGCCACCGGCGGGATGCCCACCGCGATCATCGCCGGGAAGGTGATCAGCGAACCACCGCCGGCCGCCGCGTTCACCGTGCCCGCGGCGAGACCGGCGACGACCAGCAGTACGGCATCGGAGAGGTCCATGGTGCCCAGAGGCTAGTAGGCCCTGATCAGAGCCCCTCCACCGGCTCAGCCGCGTACCATTTTCGGCCTCGTCGCGGCCCGGCCCGGGGTGAGATCGGTGCGGGACGCCGCGCCGTTAAGATGGGAATGCGACGGACGAGTCGACCGGGCGGTCGCGTCGGCGGGCTGCGGCCCGCCGCCGAGGAACGTCCGGACTCCACAGGGCAGGGTGGTTGCTAACGGCAACCCGGGGCGACCCGCGGGACAGTGCCACAGAAAACAGACCGCCGACCCCGTTCGGGGACGGTAAGGGTGAAACGGTGGGGTAAGAGCCCACCAGCACCCCGGGTGACCGGGGTGGCTCGGTAAACCCCACCCGGAGCAAGGCCAAGCAAGGGCCGTCACCGCAAGCTGACGACCCGGCGCAGACGCTTGAGGGCTGCCCGCCCGATGTCTGCGGGTAGGCCGCAGGAGCCTGTCGGCGACGGCAGGCCGAGATGGATGGCCGCCGCCGGTGCGGACCCCGCGAGGGGTACGCGCCGCGCACAGAATCCGGCGTACAGGTCGACTCGTCCGTCGCCCACCAGCTCAGAGCCGTGATCATGGCTCTGAGCTGGTTCTATGTTCGGGCGTCGATGGTCGTTCTTGGTCATCGTTAGGTGGCATTTGACGGCCCGGTGACGGCCCAGACGGCCCAGAGACGGCCCAGGATTCCTTGACTCCCGGGTCAGTTGGACCCGTCTTGCGGTGGCCTGCTGAGGGCTCGGTGGCGGCCTGGTCCTCGTCGACGGCGGACGGCCTGCGGGATGGGGCCGGGTACGTCCTGGCGGTCGAGCTGTTGGCGTGACCCGGCTACCCGGTGGCAAGCCAGTCCCGGGGTTGGACTGGTGCGGCAGCCGGAAGCCCCGACCACGCGACCAGGCCGACCCGCCGGCTTCCGTCACGGCCTCGCTGGGCCTTGTCCCTCTGGTTGGTGGGGGCGGTGTCCCGGCGGCTGTCGGCGGCTTACCGCCCCGGTGCCGTAGGCGTCCGGGGCGGATTGCCGCCGGCCGGGCTTGCCGCCCCGCACTGCGCGGAGCGCGGTGCCTTGATCCAGAAAAGAACAAATCGGCAATGGCTGCGATCGACTTGTCATCAAGGGGCTACACGGGATTTCGCACTACGAAGAGTGCAGCGAATGCGAAATCGCCTTTAGGAGCTACGCGTTTTTGGGCTTGCTGGCCCAATTAAGACAAACTTCCAGCGTTCAACCGAATTCTTTGCTTCGAGCAAGGGTGGCGATTGGTACATGGCGCGCATGGCGGCAACGGCGATGGAAACCGCCTCTGTTCGGTTGAGGTTGGCTGTGGCTAAGTCGGGCTCATCAGACCCATGTACAAGCCTACTTCGAAGGTCGTACATCTTCTTAAGGCGCTCGTATAGCTTTCTCCTTTTCTCGTCGTCGTCTGGTTCGAGTAGTCGTGCAAGCGATCCGCAGACTTTCAGTGCTGTATCCTGGCTATCGCCAAAGATGTTCTCCCAACACATTACTGCGTCGACGAAGCCGTCCATATCGTCGGAACGGGCCGTTGCGGCAGATAGCAACCGCCTCATTCCAATATCGAGAGAGGTTGGGTGCTGATTAATGACGCGGGTAGACCACTCCGTCACAGATGTGGCGATTTCCGTCGTGATCTCTATCGCCGGAGCTGCAGATGAGTCTTCGCCCCCTATGGGCCACACCGCAGGAATGGTTAAGGGATTGAGAACCGTGTCGCCTTGCGGAGTTCCCGTTGCGACCTGCGGTGACATGGCCAGCAGCAACGAGTATCTGAAGATGCTTCTTTCTTTCTTTCTCTTGTCCAAGCTGGTCTGAAATTTGGGCGCGTAATTTGACCATCTTTTATCGAGGATTGCTTTATCGGCATCTTCATCGCCTGTCCTGAAATTCAAACTCGCAAGCTGCTCCTCTATCTCGGAGAATACGGCAACCTCGGGCTGATCGCCATTCGCCCCGAACATCCGCATGCATGCCTGACCGCGCGAGGAAAGCGATCTGAGTTCACCTGAGCCCAGCGGAACTCTTGCGATGCCCTGCTGGAGGCGCAAGCTTGAATAACTAGAGAGGTGGGGAATGTTTACCTTTTCTCCACGTGCTAGAATTCGCGCAATTCTTAAGCCCTCCCTGCCATGTTGAAGGCAGGCGTTCAGGGATCTGTCATCATATAATGCCGCTAACCTGAAGGCGTGCTGTATCAGATTGACTGCGGCAATGCCCACAAAATTGGTCCCGCCATTCCCTGCTGTCCAATAATGGTCGGCAAAGATTCGTGATCTCTCTTTGTGGGTTTGCCGTGAGGTTGGGATTGTCTCATTCGGGTCGAGGAATAGTCTCTTGAGGTCATCGTCACCCAGCAGTGCTTCAACGAGCAGTTCGAATGCGTCTGACTCTAGGCCGAGCAAATCGGGGTATAATGGATAATCGTCTGGGGGTGGCGGAAGTAGAATAGTGGGATATGTTTCATATATGCACTCCAGCAGCCGCAACTCAGTCTCATCTTCAGAGCTGGGCCGCTGAACCTCACCACCACAGAGTTTCCGTAAGCGATAGATCATGCCTTCGGCATCTTCTCGCGCGAGGTTAGCTCGCCAGGCCAGAGAGTGTATATCTTGTGGTCGACTAATGCCGAATTCGGCTAGCTTGGCCAATTCTTCGAGGGCGGCAATGCGATCGGCATTACTATTAGCTTCAGAAAAGGGTGGTTCGACATTCAAGCAGAACGCGACCAGCTCATCCCCGAATGCTTGCAGGGCGACTTCAAGGTGGTTGGGGTTCATCTCTATTCTATCCAATTTTGAGGTTCTGTGGCTCGGCTTGGTACTTGAGCCCGGTCAAGGTACAATCGATAGGTTTGGGCGACTGCGACAACTCTGCCATTCTCTCGCGTGACACTCTCGGTCTCAACTAATAGCGCTCCAAGCTTGATGTCGAACACCGCCGCAAGGTGTGCATCGGCGGGGATCTTCCGTTGTCTTACTTCCGCACCGCCATGGCGAATCGGATTACACTCGCATAAGGTGGCGGTTGCGTAAGTGCCTCTGCCGTGCTCGGTGGCAACTAGGCCATCCTTGCGAAGCGCCGCCATGGCCTGGCGGATCGTGCCCCGACTTACTCGAAATTCCGCAACGAGAGCGCTTTCTGTCGGCAAGAGAGTTCCACGCGGGATGGTGCCGCTCTCGATGCGTTGCCTAAGTTCGTCCGCGATGACGCGGTAGCGGGGTTGTCCGTAGTGCGGGGTGGGCACCTGTTCACCGTACCTGGCACTTGTAGTACCAAGTGCCAGGCAAGCGACGTGTTTCGACGTCTAGACAACTCGTCCACTTGTAGATACGTTTCCTGGTGTGCGGCCGGGGTGACGGCTCGTGTCAGGGGTGGTCGCGGTGTCGGCCCTGGCCGCACCTATGCGCGGCGTCCTGTGGGACCGGTTGCGGTAGCCGCGTAGACAAGTTGGCTCGGCGATACCCGACCCGTCCGGCGTCGGACGGTGCGCCGTGCCTTCATCCGGGCCGGTGGCCGGCCACGAACACGCTTGTGGTCGGCCGCCGGTTCCTCGTCTACCTGTGGAGGTGCGATGTCCGGCTCTCATCGTCGACGCGGTTGGTTGTCGTCCCGGTGGCCCCGCCGACGTACGCCGATCCCGGCCACCAGCGGCAACACGTCGTCGGCGTCGTCCGGCGGATCGGCCGGCCCTGCGCCGTGGTGGTCGGTCGACGTCACGCGGGAACTGCCAGTGCTGCGGTATGCGCCGTTGATGACGGTGGCTCAGGTGCACCGGGGGCATGGCGGGCGGTGGACACGATGACCCGGCCGAGCAAGCCGGCCCCGGTGACGAGTCATCCGGACTGGTGTACGCCGGAACGCTGCGGCTACTTGGTGCCGCCGGTGATGGCGCACATGGCTCGTCGTCATCGCGGCCACATGCTGCGGGTTGGTGAGAAGCGGGCGAGTGGGCTCGTCGTCACGTACCTGATCAGTGCGGAGGCTCCCGGTGCGCCGCTGGTGTGCGTGCACGCGTCGTGTCGGGCGGGGAACGCCTGGGCGGAGTTGTCGCTGTCGGAGGCGGCCGAGTTGGTGGAGCAGTTGCGTGGGTTGCTGGCGCAGGCCGGCGGGCAGGGGGCCGGCGATGAGTGACGGCTTTCCGATGATGAACCGGCGGCTGCCGGGGTCGCCTCGGCCGGTGGTGTGTCCGCCGTGGTGTCGGGGTTGTGGGCCGAACGATCCGATGCACCGGGGGTACCTGGCCACGATCGGGCGGGAGGGGACCGGGTGGGTGAGTCTGCAACTGCTCATCGACCGGTTCACCCGCCGTGACCCGGCGATCAAGCTCGACGCGACCCACTACGGCACCACGCAAACCGTGCTCCTGACGCTCAACCACGTCGACCGGCTCATCGAGGAACTGACCCACGCCCGACAAGCCATGCAGGCACAGGCCGGGCGGCGCGGGCGGACGGGAGAAGCACGGTGAACACCAACGGCCGGCGGGGCACGGCTGCGCGTACTCCTGGTGGTCGTCGTGGGCAGGCTCCGCGTGGGGCGGTGGTGGTGCCGGCGGTTCCGGAGCGGCCGGCTGGGGGGACCACCTGGCAGACGTTGGAACGTCTAGGGGGTACGGTGACCGGTGTGCATGGCCGGGACTGGCGCCCTCGCTACCTGCAACTCGCGGAAGAGTTGCGGGCGAAGATTATGAGCGGGGAGCTTGCCCCCGGCACGCTGATGCCCAGCGAAACCGAGCTGGCCGAGTCGTCCGGGCTGTCCCGCACGAGCGTCCGCAACGCCATCCGCCAGTTGCGCGAATGGGGCCTGGTCCGGGCGGAGCAGGGGCGCGGCACCTACGTGCGGGCACCCCGCCAGCGGGTACGCCGCCGCAACACCGAGCGGTACCAGTGGGAGAAGGACCGGGTCCTGCTCGACGAGGACGAACGGTTGAAGACCGGCGCGACCGAGCACGACACCGGCCTGACCGTCGATGACCTCAAGTTCCACGCCGAGTACACCCCCGTGAACGCCGATGACGAGATGGCGGCGGCCCTCCAGGTCGAGCCGGGTACGCCACTGCTGCGCCGGGTCTACTGGACGTCCTCGCGGCACGAGAACGCGCCGCTGACCGTGTCGTACTCCTACCTGCCCTACGACCTGGTCGCCGCGAACCCGGACCTGCTCGACGCCAGCAAGGAACCCTGGCCCGGCGGCACGCAACACCAGCTCTACACCCTCGGCATCGAGCTGGACCGTATCGACGACGAGATCCGCGCCCGGCCGCCGTCGCCGGATGAGGCCGAACTGTTGGACATCGACCCGGGCGTCTCCGTGCTCACCGTACGCAAGACCTCCGTCGACACCACCGGCCGGGTGGTCGAGGTGGCTGACGTGGTGATGCCGGGGGACCGGACCGAGCTTGTCTACTCCCACAAACTCCAGCGGTGGAAAACTTGACGCAGCTCGTCTCGGTCATCACCCCGGTCCACGCGCCCAGCATCGAATACCTGGCTGGCGCGTACGCATCGCTGGCCAAGCAGGAGATGCCTCCGGGGTGGGACTGGCAATGGCTCGTCCAGGAAGACGGACAGACCGGAGCCCTGGTCGACGTACTGCCCGACGACCCACGGATCAGCCTCGGCACCGGTCGTCCTGGTGGGCCTGGTGTTGCCCGAACCCTTGCGCTGTCCCGGGTTGACGGGGAACTCATCAAGGTTCTCGATGCCGACGACCAGTTGACCCCCGGTGCGCTCGGGCGGGACATCGCCGCGTTCGACGCGCACCCGCAGATCGGGTGGACCACCTCGCGGGTGCTTGACCTGCTTCCCGACGGGTCGACCGCCGGATGGGACAAAGACCCGGCCGGCGGGGTCATCGACCGGGGCGCGGTCCTGGCCTTCTGGCAGGCCAACGACTACCGGGCATCCGTCCACCCCGCGACCCTGTGCCTGCGGCGGGATCTCGTCTTCGCCCTCGGCGGCTGGATGGCCCTCCCCGCCTCCGAAGACACCGGCCTCCTCCTGGCCGCCAACGCCGTCACCGCCGGCTACTTCACCCGGGAGTACGGCCTGCTGTACCGGAAGTGGCCCGGCCAGGTCACCAGCCAAGCCGCACACCGCGAACCCGCCGAGTATCAGGCACGCATGCGGATCATTGAGGCCAGAGCCCGCAGCCTGTCCTTGATGGTCTCTCAGGGCTTCGGCGGTTACCCTCAGGCGTAGCCAGATCCTCGGCACCCATGGGGCGCGACGACCCGTCAACCTCAGGCATGTGCCACTACCCACCCCAATCGGGCTATAAGGGATACCGGATCACCCTACGCGCCGAGTAAGCATGATCACCAATGGGGGTCAAGCACCGACACGGCGGACCGGACGCGCATTCTTCTGGCCAGACGAGCGCGCTTTAGTCGGGAGATGCTTGCAATTCGTCCGGCGCATATGGCTATGATTCAAGCGAGCCACGCTCACACAGCCCTGCGGCGCACATAATTCCGATCGCCCCTACCAAGCGGTAGGGCGATGAACGCATGTCCGCAGAGAGGTGGAGCATGGCCAAGCCCATGAAAAGACCGAAGCGTCGGATACATCGAGGCAAGGTCCAACGGGGATCAGTCCGATGGCAGTGCCGCGCGATGGATGCCCTGAGCTGGTGTTTTAGGCTCGCGGCACCGATCGTTGCGTCGCTTGCCATGGAGTGGTTCAGAGATGGGGATGGAAGCCGGCCCGCCTAAGCGGGCCGGCCCCCGGGCCTCCACCTTCGCTTTGGCCGGCAGGGTGGAGGCTCGTCTCTGTTTAGTGCGGGTGTTCTCAGTCTTGACCAACACCGCTTTGCCGCTCACTATCCAAGTCTCGCGATCCGAACTGCCATAAACATGTTTTTGACAGTGCCGGGTTAGCTTACAACGTCAGCGTTGCAGTATCTACTGAACACCTGCACGCAGTCATTGCTAGCTCTTCGACGGCCCCGAACAGCGACTTCGGTTCGTTACTGACGGCGTTGGCGACCGAGTGTTGCTAGTCGAGCTGACCTAACGAACCGGCTGACGACCAGCATGCATGCATGCATGCAACAGCCATGCGGGAACGTGCCACTGCACACGCAGGCAGCATTGAACTCCCGTAACGCTCCGATCTTCCCCACACTCCATCAGCGGACTTGCGAAGCTTGTTGACTTGTCTGCCAAGTGGCGTCTACCTTGGAGTCTCTACTTGGCAGACATGCCAACAACTTGGAGGTTGAGCGATGGCTCTGCGTGGCGGTACGAGGTTCGCCGTGCGTTGTGAGGATGTGTTCCCGGCGGGGTGCGCCCTGGTCCCCGAGTCGCTGGGTGAGGTCGAGGACTACGACGAGAAGACCGGGCGGCGTAGCCCGGCGAAGGACAAGTTGACCGGTCAGCGGGTGTGGCAGGTGCGGGTGATGGACCTGGACCCGGAGCTGGGCAAGCGGTCCCGGGAGACGACGGTCAAGATTTCCGCTGACTACCAGCCGGTTCCGCCGACGGGTGCGCCGTTCGAGGCGGTGGAGTTCGAGGGCATGACGGTGACGCCGTACGTGACGAACAACAACCGGATGGCGTACTCGCTGCGGGCGACCGGGATGCGTGCCCCGGCGGGTGTGGCGAAGAAGGCGGCGGCGTAGCCGCTGAAGGTTGGGGGCGGGGCTGTCTGGTCTTGGCGGACGGCAGCCCCGCCCCCTTGGTGTCTCTTTCCCCTGCTCTGTCGAGAGAGGTAGTGACGTGTCCAAGCGTAGGCGTTCGGCTGCCCTGGCTTCGCCTCGGTGCGAGGTGTGTCAGTCCCGGTTCGACCCGGCCACGGGTGCCGATGGTCGGTGTGCCGGGTGTGTGGGTCAGCTCGTTCTTCCGTTTCCTCCGGTCCGGGATGCGTCGGGCCGGTTCGTGTCGCTGCGGGGTGGGCGATGATGCGCCGGCCTCGTGGCGGGGTGGTGATGGTGACCGCCGGGGATCTGATGGTGGTCCGGCCGAAGCGGTTCGTCCTGCCGATGTGGCTGGTCGCGCTCGGCCTGGTGCTGCGCTGGGCCGCCCGGTTCTGCTGGTGGTGCCTGCGTCACCCGGTCACCGTGGGCCTGGCCGTGACCGCCGTCGTCCTCTACGCCGAACACGACTGGCCGGGCCTGGTCGTGCCGCTGGTCCTGGCCTTGGCGGTGTCGGCGCTGTGGCGGTGGCGCGATGAGACGTCCTGGTGGCGGTGGTGCGCCGGGCCGTTGCTCGGCCGGTTCCGTCAGGTCGTCGTCTACCGGCGGGCCTGGCCCGAGGCGATGACCCTGTGCGGCCTGGCCGCAACCTACGACCACCTGCCGGTCCTGCCGCAGTTGCTGCGGGTGCGCTCGGATCAGGCCCTGGACGTGCTGACCGTGCGCATGGTCCGGGGGCAGACTCCGGCCGACTTCCAACAGGTCACCGCGAACCTTGCGTACGCCTTCGGCCGGCGGCACGCCCGGGTCTACTCCGAGCGGCCCGACACCCCGCCGACCCGTACCGGCTACTGGGCGCTGCTGCTCGGCTGGGTGGACCGGTTGCGGTTCCGGGACCGGCCGACGCTGGTGTACCTGGTGCTCGTCCGTACTGATGCGCTGCGGCCGGTGGTGCCGCCGTTCGACACCCCGGCCGTTCCCGACTTCACGGCGTTGCCGTTGGCGCGGCGGGAGGACCTGGGGACCTGGTCGCTGCGCCTGCTCGCCACCCATGTGCTAATCGGTGGGGCCACCCGGTCCGGGAAGGGTTCGGTGCTGTGGTCGCTGGTCCAGTCGATGGCCGGTGGCATCACGTCGGGCCTGGTGCGGCTGTGGGTGATCGACCCCAAGGGCGGGATGGAGTTCGCCATGGGCCGGCCGCTGTTCGCCCGGTTCGCCTGCAAGTCGTTCGAGGCCATGGCCGATCTCCTCGACGAGGCCGTGACCGTGCTGCGGGAACGTCAGACCCGGTTGGCCGGCACGGTGCGGGTGCACACGCCGACCGAGGCTGACCCCCTGGTCGTGGTCGTCATCGACGAGATGGCCGCGCTGACGGCGTACCTGCAAGACGTCGACCTGCGTAAGCGCATCGCCGGCTCGCTGGGGTTGCTGCTGTCGCAGGGTGCCGGGGTCGGGGTGCTGGTGGTGGCGGCGTTGCAGGACCCGCGTAAGGAGGTGTTGCCGTTCCGGGACCTGTTCCCGACCCGCATCGCCCTCGGCCTTACCGAAGCCGCTCAGGTTGATCTCGTGCTGGGTGACGGTGCCCGCAACCGGGGCGCCCTCGCCGACCAGATGCCCCGATGGGCCAAAGGCGTGGGGTACGTGATCCTCGACGGCACCCCGGAACCGATGCGGGTCCGGTTCTCCTACGTCAGCGACGACGACATCCGCGACCTGGCCCACCGGTACCCGGCCCCGGCCGACGCGGCGGACATCCTCGCCCAGGTCGGCCGCGAGTCCACCCCGGAACCCCTTCGACCGGCGCTGGCCCGGCCTCGACGTGGGCCGCTGCTGCCCGACGCGCTGCGCACCATCCTCGACGCCGACCAGGGTGAGCCCCGATGACCGGCCCGACCGACGGCCGGCGCTTCTACCGGCTGCGTACCCCCGAACCGGTCACCGCCGTGTCCGTCCGCGTCGACCCCGACCGACCCGACCCGTACCCCGTTTATCTGGCGGTCGGTGCCGGCCGGCGGCGGATGTCCCTGACTCCCGATGAGGCGTGGGCGCTGTGGCGCTGCCTGTCCGAAGCCGTCGCCACGCTCGGCACCCCTCCCGACTACATCCGCACTGACATCCGTCCGGCCCGGAGGTAACCGCCATGACCACCCTCGCCCGCGTCATCAACCGGCTCCGGCGTCCGCTGCGCATCCGGCTCGTCGGCCCCGCCGACCAGACCGCCGCCGCCCTGCACGGCCTCGCGCACATGGTCAACCGCCGCCCCGACATGGCCGACCGGCGCATCCGCATCGACCTGACCATCCGCGAAAAGCCGATGCAGGAGTGGCGATGACCGAGCGCACCGAATCCGCCGTACGCCTGGTGATCCTGCTCGCCATCGGCACCATGGCCGGCGCTGCCGCCTTCACCCACGTCCACGACCTGTCCGTAGCCCACGGCCAACCCGACTGGATCGGCTGGGCCAACGCCGTAGCCGTCGAGCTGATGGCGATCTACCTCGGCCTGGAACTCCGCGCCCGCCGCCGTGCCGGTCGACCCGTCGGCCTGGTCGGCTCGCTCCTGGTCGCGTTCGCGCTGCTGTCCCTCGCCGCCCAGGTCGCCGAAGCGGAACCGTCGGTGTGGGGCTGGACCGTGGCGGCCGTGCCGTCGCTTGCGTTCCTCGCCCTGGTCAAGGTCGTCCTGTCCAACGCCCCAGCCACCTCACCGGCTCCCGCACCGGCTCAACCGCCGGCCGACCGGCGCGAGGTCCCCGAGCAGGTCATCACCGGCCCCGAACCGGAGCGGCCGGCTGACCCCGTGCCGCCGGCTGTCCCGGTCGCGGCTGCCATCTCTGCCCCGGCGGCCGTGCTGCCTCCGCGTGTCGTCCCGTCGAACCGGCCGCACGTCGTCGGGATCATCCGATGACGGACGCCCTCACCGCCGGTCGGCGGCTACCGGAACTCGTGCACGACCTCGATCAACCCGACGATGTGCGCGTTGAACTCGTCCAGTTCCTCAGCCGGAACCCACAGCTCCAGGATGGTCTTCCCGCCGGCCTGCTGGACCGGGTACCGGCGCAGGAACTCCGACTCCACCCGGAAGCGGGTGACGTAACCGACGCCGGACGCGGGCACGTTCCAGTCCCGGGCGATCATCACCGCGTAGTCCTCGTTCAGGACCGGGTAGAAGATCGGCTGATCCGGCAGACGCGGCGGCCACGCCCGCCATCCGGACTCGCGGACGAGATCCAGCTCTTTCGGTCCGGTCGGACGCCACAGCACCGTCGTACCGTCATCGCCGCTCATGTCGACCTCGCCACTCGGGTTTCTGGTGAGCCCGGACAGTACCGGCGCACCCGCACCCGGAACCACCGCATTCCATTCACGCCGGGGGTGGGCCGATGACCGCCCCGACCCTGCCGGGCCTCGAACCCGTCGCCCCGACCCCGGTTGCGCCTCCTCGGCCGGGGTCGCGGGCGGCCCGCATGGCGCTACCCCGCTCGGTCGACGTCCTCAAGGAGATCGCCGCCGAGTACGGCGTCTGCGTGCGCCCCCTCGCTATGCGCCGCACCGACCTCGACACCGGCCTGACCGAAGTCATCGACCTGCCCTGCGGTGCCACCCGGGAAGACAAGTGCGCCCCGTGCGCCAAGAAGAACCGCCGACTGCGGCAGGCCCAGATCCGGGAGGGCTGGCACCGCGACGACGAACCGTTGCCGCCGCCGGAACCGGCGACCGAGGAACAGAAGGCGCTGATCCTGCTGCGCGGGCATCTGGAGTTCTCCCGTGACGAGGCATCGCGGGCGTGCCAGTGGGACCAGGTCGAAGACCTCGACGACGCGATCCGCGAGGTGGAAGAGACGATTGCGGCCGAAGGGCTCCGGGGACGGGTCGCCCCACCGCACGCGACCGGCGACGACCAGGGCGACGACGACACCGGCCCGCGTCGGAAGCGCTCGACCCGACGTCGGCAGGATGCCCCGGAGCTGCCTCGGCGCAAGGTCGAGCGGCGCACGGTCGGCAGGACGTACACCGCTGCGGACGGCACCACCTACCGGCCGTCGATGTGGCTGACCCTCACCCCCGACTCCTACGGCCCCGTCCGCCCCGACGGCACCCCGGTCAACCCCGACCGGTACGACTATCGCCGCGCCGCCTGGGACGCCGTGCACTTCCCCCGGCTCCTCGATCGGTTCTGGCAGAACCTGCGCCGTTGTGAGGGCTGGAACGTTCAGTACGCCGGCTGCGTCGAGCCGCAACGCCGACTCGCCCCACACGCCCACTTCGCCATCCGGGGCACCATCCCCCGCGACACCCTGCGCACCGTGGCGGCGGCCACCTATCACCAGGTGTGGTGGCCAGCGGTCGACGTCCAGCGCTACGCCGCCGACCGACCCCCGGTATGGGACGAGCAGGTGGCGGCGTGGGTCGACCCGGACACCCGCGAGCCGCTGACCACCTGGGCGGAAGCCCTCGACGCCATCGACGACGATCCGGATGCGGAACCGGTGCACGTCGTCCGCTTCGGTACCCAGGTCGACGCGCGGGGCGTCATGCCCGGCACCACCGACGCGGAACGGACCATCCGGTACGTCACGAAGTACATCACCAAGCACACCGGCGACGTGCACAAGGCCACCACCGACCGGCAACGCAAGCACCTCGACCGACTCTGGCGGGAACTGCGCGTCACCCCCTGCACCGACCGGTGCGCGAACTGGCTGCTCTACGGCGTCCAACCCAAGAAGGCACACGCCAAGCTCAGGCCCGGCCGCTGCAAGGGCAAGGTCCACCAGCGGGACACCCTCGGCATCGGCGGCCGGCGCATCCTCATCTCCCGCGACTGGTCCGGCAAGACGCTCAGCGATCACAAGCACGATGTCCGGGCCTGGGTGCGGGCGCTGCTCGGGGTCACGGTCGGCCTGGATGGGGTCGACGACCAGGGCGCCACCGTCGAACCGGTCCGGCACGCCTGGGAACTCGCCCGACCCGATGACCCGGACGTACCGGCCATGGCTCATCGGTTGCTGCGGTCGATCAGCGAGCGTGCCCGCTGGCGCTCCGAACTGCTCGCCGCCAAGGACCGGGCCGCGCAGCTCCCCGACGACGGATCAGCAACAGGAACGGGCGTCACAACGGGGGAGTGGCTATGACGGTGGTGAACGACGGGCTCTGGACGGTGCGGGAGGTGTCCGCCTACCTGCGGGTGCCGCAGGAAACGCTGTACCGCTGGCGCAAGGTCAAGTACGGTCCGCCGGCTGCCCGGGTCGGCCGACACCTGCGGTACGAACCGGAATCGGTCCGGGCATGGGTACGCGCGCAGGCGGCGGCCTGATGGGGCATGTGGAGGATCGCTGGTACAAGGTGATCCGGCACCCCGGCGGCCGGAAGGAGCGGATCAAGTCGAATCTGTTCGGCAAGGGGATGCGCTACCGGGTGCGGTACATCGGCCCGGACGGTCGGGAACGCAGCCAGTCCTTCCCCGACAGGGCCAAGCGCGACGCTGACGCCTTCCTCGTCTCCACCGAGACGGACAAACTCCGGGGCTCCTACGTGTCGACCCGTCCGCCGGTCGGATCACCTTCGCTGAGTACGCGGAGAACTGGTTGCGTACCCGTGCCTTCGACGAGTCGACCCGGGAGAGCACCGAGTTCCGGGTACGCAAGCACCTGGTGCCCTTCTTCGGCTCTCGGCAACTGGCCGCGATCAAGCCGGGCCATATCCGGGAGTGGGACGCCGGGATGGTCGGCAAGCTGGCCCCGGCTACCCGGGCCGTCGTCTTCGCCCACCTGCGAACCATCCTCGGCGCGGCCGTCGACGACGAGCGGATCGCCAAGAACCCTTGCTCGGCTGCGTCCGTCAAACCGCCCCGACCGGTGCAACGTCGCGTTGTCCCCTGGCGGGCCGACGAGGTTTCGGCAATCCGCGGTGGCCTCGCTGAGCGGTACCGCCCCATGGTCGACCTGGGGGCCGGCTGCGGGATGAGGCAGGGCGAAATCTTCGGCCTGGGCGTCGATGACGTCGACCTCGTCTCGGGTTGGGTGCACATCGTCCGGCAGGTCAAGGTGGTCCGCTCCCGGCTGGTCTTCGGCCTGCCCAAGAACGACCGGGACCGCCGCGTGCCGCTGCCCGACTCGGTGGCCCAGTCACTCAAGGACCACGCCAAGAAGTACGACCCTCTTTCGATCACCCTGCCGTGGGAGGACCCGTTCAGTGATGAGAGGGTGACGGTGCCGCTGATTTTCACCACCACCCGCCGGGGTGCGATTAAGCGGGCTACCTTCGACGGCAAGAGTTGGCGTCCAGCCGTGAAGGCGGCCGGCATCGTTCCGACCCGGGCGACCGGGATGCACGCGCTTCGCCACTTCTACGCCTCGGCGCTGCTCGACGCGGGGGAGAGCATCAAGGCCCTCGCCTCGTACCTCGGGCACTCCGACCCTGGTTTCACCCTCCGGGTCTACACCCACCTGATGCCCGCCAGCGAGGAACGCACCCGCCGCGCCATCGATGATCTATTCCACTGCAGCGTGCGCCGTTTGGAGATCAAGCCATCTTGAGTTGTTGCATCGGCGGCACAGTTCGCAGGTGGGTTCCCGCCAACGAAACGATTAGGTCTAGCGAGTCGCCTGTAAAGTTGTTTAGGGTGCACGTATGAACTCTGCTAGCCAGCAGGATGCGCGAGTCAAGGTCTGGTCTCGCTTAATGGCATCAAATCCTCCTGTTTGGGTCAAAACGGTGCGAGTAATAGAATCCGCAGTTTTTGAGCGGCAGGAAATTCACCTAGAAAAAGCGACATGCATCGTTGGTTCGCATGGTGCTGGAAAGACCTTGCTGCTACGTCTCATTGAGGCAGCGCTGGGGAGTAATAGCCGAACTCCGCCCTTCGTTGGGGGAGGTAGTCATTTCGAGCCTGACGTAAAGCCGCTGACAGGTGTGGTCGAACTGGTCTTGTCGGTCAAGGGTGGGTCGGTAAGCGCCGTGGTTGACCTTTCGACGCCTGAGCGTGAACGGGCTGCAATCTGGACGAAACTCTTAGGCCCTAGTCATTGGCCTACCTTTGTTAGTTCGGCCGAATTGGCCAATGATTTCATTTGGTACTACCAGCAGTTCTCATCCGGCGTGGATCGGCCGGTGCGTGCGCGCGACTTCACGCCGGCTGAGCGAACCGCCGTTAGGGCGATCCTCGGAAGAACCTACGACTCGATTCGCATGCAGACTATTCTCCTCGATGGCAGCGATGATGGGCAATGGTTCTCTCAGGGTCCTTACGTTACTGCGGTAAGTGATGGAGTTGTTGCCGATAACACGACCTTTAGCTTGGGTGAGCTTTGGGTTTACCGGGTTCTTTGGGAGTTGGAGCGCTTGCAGCCCGGTTGCCTCTTCATGATGGATGAACCTGAGTCATTCTTGGCGTTGAGGGGGCATAGGCCCTTGGTTGATGAGGTTGCTCGCCGTGCGCTTGGCGGGAACCTTCAACTCCTCATTGCGACCCATTCGCCGCAGGTCCTATCTCGCTTTCCGGTCGCAAGCGTCCGAGTTTGTGTTCGAGGTCCCGGCGAGAAAGTGGTAATAATGAAGGCCGAGTCTTCCGAGCAAGTGCGCCGTATTGTTGGGATGGAAGTGCCGGTTGAAACGCTAATTCTGGTAGAAGATGAATTTGCGGCGTTTTTTCTCTCCGAGATATTTGCTTGCCTCGGCTTGCCTGTTGCAGGTATTGAAATTGTTCCTGCCGCCGGTGAAGGTAACGTAAAGTCAGGTGTTAGGGCCCTCTTGCGGGTATCGCGAATTCGGGTATTCGGTGTCCTGGATGCTGATCAGAGGCACTTGGCTGATGAATCCAAAAATCTCTATTCCCTGCCGGGGGAGTTTGATCCAGAAAAGGAAATTCTAGACTTTGCTCTAAAAAACCATGTTTCTGTAGCAGGTGCTTTAGGGCGGACGCCGGAATCTCTGCTGGCGGCACTCGATGGTCATCTCTTCCTTGATCATCAATACTGGCCCCGTCGTCTGGCCGTCGACCTGGGACTGGATCAGCGCTACGTCACTAGCGTTCTGGTTCGCCTCTGGCTCCAGCAGCCCGATAGGCGTCAACAGGCTCACGAGCTGGCCGTGGCGCTAGTCAAAACTGATTGAGGGCGGCCTCTCATAATTCAGACAGGGTGCGGCTGTCTGCAGCCCGGCCCAAGTCCGACGGCCTGGCGACGGCCTGTGCCGGCAGTCACCAAGCTCCGCCCCTGCTCAACACTGATCCAATACTCAGAATCCGGCGTACAGGTCGACTCGTCCGTCGCCCACCAGCTCAGAGCTTCGATCGCGGCGCTGAGCCACCTGCTTCGCGAGTTGTCGTGATGGGGTGCGACGACACGACCCGTACTCCTTCCTTCAAGACGTACAACTCCCGGCGGGCCACCGCATTGCCCTTCTCGTCCAGTCGATAGCCGTCAAGCCACGTCCAGCCGTGGTAGGCGCAAGGTTCTGTGCGGATCTTGATAAGGCGGACGAAGACCGGGCGGACGAACTGGGGGCCTGCCGCGCGGGTCAGATGCAGCACGTCACCGGGCTTCACGTCGGTGCTCCCTGTCCCGCCAGGCGCGTAGCGTCCTGCCTGCCGTGGCCAGTCGCGGGCACCCTTCGTCGGAGCACTTGGTGCAGGTGGAGCGGTGGTGGAAGTCGACGACGTAACCGGCCATCAGTACGGAGAACGGAGGCTCGGCCGGCTTCTGTGGCATGGGCACGGCTCACCTCCGACTGGAGCGCATGGCGATCCTGGCCCAGCGCCAGACGCCGGCGTTGGCCATCGTCCGCAGTTCTGCGGCCGGCACGGTGGACCGGTCGGTCCGCCGCCGCGCATCCGGACCGCTCGGGGTGGCGGCGGGTTCGACCGTGACGACGTCCACCGGTCGGTGGGGGCGCTGGAACCACTTGACTCTAGTCATGCGTAAAGAGTAGGCGACTAGAGCGTCTGGTAACTAGACCTCCATCAAGTTGATACATGCCTAGTCTACGTGTGCCTAGCGTCAGCGTCATGGGGAAGAAGCTGCGGTTGGTGGGTTCCGGGGAGATCCGGACCATGCTCGGCGGCGTTTCCCGGCAGCGCGTCTACCAGATCACCAACCGCAGGGACTTCCCTGAGCCGGTAGCCAGCCTCCAGATGGGCAACGTCTGGCTCGCCGAAGACGTCGAGGCGTGGATCGCCACTCGACGCGGGGACCTGGACTGACCCCTGCCGGCCTCCGCAGGGTCGCCGTCGCGTGCCGGGTTGACTCCACCCGCTGCCGAGAGGCCGGCCGTAGTGTCCGAATCAGTCGTGGTCGCGGCAGCCGACCTGGTCGCCGATCTCCTTCGGGATGCCGTACGGGCTGCACTCCAGCGCGCTGCCCTCGCCGATCTTCTTCCACCCGCCGGCCGAATGCGCGAACAGCAGCACCCCGTCCCCCTGCTGGGACGGGGCGACGGCGATCACCCCGGCGCTCGCCCACTGCCGGGCGCACCTGATGTGGTCGGGGTCGATGCGGTGCGTTCTGCTGTCCAGCCCCGACACCTGTTGGAGGGTCGCGGCACCGACCGGGCAGGCCGCCCGGGTGGCCGCCGGTGTGGCGGACGCCGCGCCGCGCGTCGGCGTCGGGCTGCCGGCGGAGGAGGGGGCGGCCGTGCCGCCGGGTGGGGGCGACGCGGCGTCCGAACCGGTGACCGGCCCGGGGGAGCCGGTGCCGGCCACCGGACCGGGCGTCGCGGTGTCGCAGGCGGCCAGTGCGGCCAGTGCGGCCAGCACGGCGAGAGGTACGAGGGCGCGCAGGGCGGTCGGGGACATCGTTCCTCCAGATCGGACGTCGGCGACTCTCAATGGAGTACACCCCCGGCCTGGCGGGCCAGGTCACGCCGTCGAACATCCGACCGTGGTGTCCGCGTGGTGGTGGAACGACGGGAGCGTCCGGGCGTCGCCGACGCCCGGACGCTCCCGTCCGTTCAGTTCAGGCGGTGCACACGCGACCCCCGTCAGCGGTCAGGCTGGCCAGGGAGCACACCTTCAGCAGCGGATAGTGCGGCCCCATGACGGTGGCGGCGGTCTCCGCCGAGCTGTCCATCGGCACGTTCTGGGTAGCGTGCGGGAAACCGGCCGCCGGCAGCAGGTTCCGCAGCAGCACCATGTGCGGGGCCACCGGATACGAGACGGAGAACGGCAGGAAGGTCGCGTCGTCGACCGCCTCGATGGCCGTCCGCTGCTGCTCCCGGCCGATCACGTACGTGTAGTAGCCGTGCCGGTCGAGGCGGGTGTCGTCGTCGTAGCGGCAGCCGAGGCTCGCCGGCGCGTCGGTGAACCGGTTGATCACGACGGGCTTGACCTGGCCGCCGAGGTTGGTGCACATCGAGAAGTAGCGCAGGTCGGCGTGCCGGCGCGGCCAGACGCCCGGATGGTTGCCGGCGACCGCCCGGGGGGCCCGACCCCGGATCACCAGCACCTGGTCCGCCGCAGGCGGGCTGACCCAGGTCCCGAGGTAGGCGTTGTCCGGGTTGGGGGCGAGGTTCTCCACCTCCGACGTCCGGGTGAAGAGCTTCTGCCCGGTCTCCTCCGGCAACCCCGGCCCCCCGGGTCCGCCGGGTCCGCCAGGTCCGCCCGGCCCACCAGGCCCCGGTCCGCCGGGTCCGCCCGGCCCCCCGGGCCCACCAGGCCCGCCGGGTCCAGGGCCGCCGGGATGGCCCGGCCCGCCCGGTCCGCCGGGGTGGTGTCCGGGTACGCCCGGTCCGCCGCCGGGATGCCCCGGCCCGTCACCCGGACCGCCTACGCCGGACAGTCCCGCCTCCCGGGCGTTCGTGGTCGCCGGGGTGGTGCCGGGGGTGCCGCCCCCCGATGAGCAGGGCGGCAGGGTCTGCGACACCCCGTCGAGGGTGAGGGTCATGGTGGGCAGGGCGACGGTCGCGTCACCACCGGCCGGCAGGTAGACCCGGAAGATGACCGACGCCTTCGCGCCGGCCGGGGCGTCCTCCCGGGCCAGGGGCATCCGGTTGGTCTGTCCGAAGGCCACGTCGGGGGTGATGGTGAGGGTGAACCGTCCACCCGGCGCGGCACCGGTCTGCCACGGGTTCTGGCTGCCCGCGTCCGGGGTGATCAGGTAATCCGGCATGCTGGAGCTGACGCCATTGCGGGTGAAGTACGTGGGCTTGTCGTCATACACGTTGAAAGACGCGTACCTGGCGTCGGGAAAGACTCCGGAGAGGGTGATTTCCAGGCCCGGCGTGACCGGATAGATGGTCGACCAGTAGGTGGCTGCGGTGTCCGGCCAGTAGGCGTTCAGGCTTGTCGCCCCGTACTTCGACGACCAGGCGCAGGTCGGCATGCTGACACCGGTGCCGGCGGCGCGCTCTGCCTCGGCGGGGGTGGCTACCAGGGGGGCGGTCAGCGCGATCAGCCCTGACAGCAACAGAAATGGCCGACGCGTGGCCCGCGTCGCCTGTGCGAGTACGGAGAGTGGCATGCGTCGACTTGATCAGAAACATGTGTCGACGTAGTTACTTTCACGGTCAATTATCGTTGCTGTGTCGCGCGTTTTCGGCCTATCTGTGATTACTATTTCCCGGCAGTGACGATTATTTCGGAAAAGCTACTTCCAGGGGGTCTGGTCGGCTGCTGCGGTGGAGTGTGGACAGAGGTCGGGATTCACCCGTTACCGCGGGTCTCCGTTCCGGCCGGACGGGGGCACGGCGTGCTCGGCCGCGCCCCCGCCGTGCGGCTCAGGCCTGCGTCGGGACCCGGGTCAGCAGCGCCGCGATCCGGCCGGCCACCCCCGGTGCGTGCAGGTGCAGCCGGGCGACGTTGACGGCGTCCGTGCCGATCACGGCGAGCAGGGCCTGCTCGCTGACCGCGTATACGCTCAGGTAGCCGCCCTGGTTGCGTACCGTCGACTGTTGGAAATCGCCCTGGCCGAGCCGCATGCCGACCTGCCGGCCGAGGCCGAAGGTGGTCGCGGCGAGCGCGGCCAGGTCGTTCGGGTCCACCTCGTTCTGCAGGTTGTGCGTGATGAGCAGGCCGTCGACGCCACCCAGGACGCACCCGTGCACCCCGGGGATCTCGTGCCGCAACTCCGCCAACTCACGACTGATCGCCGGGTACGGCAGCGAGCGGTCCCCGGCCAGCGACGGCGGGAGCGTCCGGGCGGCGGGCAGGGTGGCGGCGCGGGAGGAACGGCGGGGCAGGATGGTCTCGGTCTTGTCCGCGGTCACAGTTCCAGGCTCTCCTCGATGGTGCGCAGCTGGTGCCGGGCCATGGCCAGGTTGGCCCGGCTCTTGCTCACCATCAGGTAGAGGAAGAGGCCCTTGCCGGTGCGGCCGGTCAGCGGGCGGATCAGGTGGTACTGGCTGCCGAGCGTGATCAGGATGTCCTCGATCTCGTCCTCGATCTTGAGCATCTCCAGGGTGCGCATCTTGGCGCGGACGACGTCGGTGTTGCCGGCGGCGGCGACGGTCAGATCGATCTCGCCGGTGCCGCCGGCCACGCCGAGGGTCATGCCGCTGCTGTAGTCGACGAGCGCCACCCCGATCGCTCCGTCGATACTCATCGCGTTCTTCAGGGCGACGTCCAGGCTAGCCACGGTGGTGTTCTCCCGGTTCGACAGGGCGGCGCCGTCGACATCGTCGTCGTCCCGCCCAGGTGGCGGGCGGTGGCAGCGCCGCAAGAGGTCTGACGAGGCTCGCACACACCCCGGGTCGGTCGCACTCGGGGCCGCCGCATCGGGACTGTCCGGCCGACCCGGACCGGCCGGCGGTCCCGTCAAGAGGACCAGGCCGAGGGATGGTCCACTGCGGGACGAGCTGATACCAAGTACCTGGTCCAGGCGGTAGGGCCGGAAGTCCCGGATCCGTCGGCCACCGCGTGCCCCGGCCGGACGACCGTCCCGACCGTGGACGCCACGGACGACGGTTCAGCCGGACCAGGCGACGGTCCGGGCCGTCCGGTCGAAGTGCCGGGTCAACTCCGCGTCGAGGCGCTCCATCCGGCTCCCGTCCAGCGTCACCGTCGGCTCCCGCGGGGTGCGGGCGGTGAGCATCCGGTGGCGCAGCCCGGCCGGCGGCCCACCGCCTTGCCGAGCAGCTCCAGCAACCCGACGTGCCGGCGGGCGGGGGACGGCCGGAACAGGTCGGCGGCGTCACCGAGCATCGTCAGCGCGGGCTGGGTGAGCAGCATCCGGCGTACGAGCCGCCCCAGCCGGGGCCGCAGCACCACCGCCAACCCGATCAGCGCCACCCCGGGCAGGACCGCGACATTCGGAAAGGGGTGTACGCGACGAGCAGCCGGCAGCCGAGCCCGGCCAGCGCCGGCACCCCGACCGTCAGCAGCAGCGGGACGCCCGCCGTCACCACTCCCGCCGTCTGCGGCCCGGTCGACTCCAACGGGCGGTCGACGAGTACGGCGTACCGCCGACGGTTCAGCCGGGCGGCGATCCGGTGGGTACGCGTCCCCGTCATGATCACGGTATTCGATTCTGCCGGCGGCGTCCGGCGTCGTACCACCGGCTTTCCGGCCCATCCCGCGCGGCGTCGCGGCGGCCCCGCAACCCGGGCCGGCGGTGGTGTCGCCGGGGGTGGTTCCGGCGGCTTCCGGGCAGGTCAGGGTCGATTTCGCGGTTTCGCCCCGGAGGCCGCCGAGCACGTCTACTGTGGATGTGGTCGCGACCAATTGCGGCGATCCGGTGGCGGTCGGGCTGCGCCCGGTGCACAGTGATCTCATGAACGACAGCGGAAGTGGTGGGCACTACTACTGGTGCACCCGACACCACCGGGTCGAGACCGATGCCGACGTGTGCCCTGCCAAGCACGTTCTCGGACCGTATCCCTCGGCTGCCGACGCGGAGAACGCCCTGCAGAAGGTGCAGGAGCGCAACGAGGCGTGGGAGGCCGAAGATGCCCGCTGGGCCGGGGAGGGCAACTGAACGGCGCGGGACGGCCCGCGTCGAGGACTCCGTGCCTCCGTGAGGAGGCACGCGGGAGCATGTCCCCAAGGAGGGAACCGAGATGGCCGAAGCAGCAAAGGCCACCACCCGCCCGGCCGCGACGAAGACCGCCGCCGCGCAACGGACCGCAGGCGCGACCCGGAGCACCGCGGCCCGCCGCTCGACCACGACCACGGCCCGCAAGGCGTCGGCCGGCCGGGCGACGGCGAGCGCGGCGGGCGCCGGCTCGGGCCGGACCCCGTCCACCGGCACCGCCCGGAAGACGGCGACCGGCACCGCGAAGAAAGCCCCGGCCGCCAGGAGCACCGCCACCAAGGCTCCCGCCTCGAAGTCGACGGCGAAGAAGGCCCCGGCGGCCAGGAGCACCGCGTCGAAGTCGACCGCGAGGAAGGCCCCGGCGAAGAAGGCCGCCAGCAGGAGCACCGCCGCCGCCCGGAGCACCGCCGGGACGGCCAGGAAGACCACGGCCGCCGCCCGGAGCACGGCGGCGAAGAAGGCCACCGCGGCGAAGCGGACGACCGCGGCGGCGGCGAAGAAGACCACCGCGACCGCCCGGACCGCCGCCGGGAAGACCACCGCCGCGACGAAGACCACGGCCGCCAGGAAGGCGATGCCCGCCACGAAGACGACGGCGGCGAAGAAGACCACCGCCACGAAGAGGGCCACGGCGGCGAAGAAGTCGATGCCCGCGAAGAAGTCGATGCCCGGCACGCGGAGCACGGCCGCCACGAAGACCACGACCGCCAGGAAGGCGACGCCGACGAAGACGGCGGCGGCGAAGAGGACCACGGCGGCGAAGAAGGCGATGCCCGCCACGAAGGCGGCACCGGCGAAGAAGACCACGGCGGCGAAGAAGACCACGGCGGCCACGACGGCGCCGGCCCGCAAGTCGACCGCGAAGACCGCTCCCGCGTCGAAGTCGACCGCGAAGGCGGCGCCGGCCCGCAAGACCAGCGCGACGGCCACCCGCAAGGCGGCGGCGAAGAAGACCACGGCCACGACCGCCCGTAAGGCCACCGCCCGCAAGGCCACCGCCCGTACGGCGCCCGCGCGGACGGCGGCGGCGCGGGCCGCCACACCGGCGCGCGCCCGCAAGGCCACCGGCTGACCGTACGGAGCCTGCGGCCCGCCCGCCGGAGAGCGGATCACGCGGCACGCTGCCAGGATTGACCCGTGGTCATCCGACGTGTGCTCGCGCCCCGCATCGACTTCGGCGCGCTGCGCCGTGAGCTGGGACTGCCTGACGGCTTCCCGGCCGCGGCGCAGCGCGAGGCGGACGAGGCGGCCGACGCCCCACCGCCCGCCGTGGCCGACCGTACCGACGTCCCGTTCGTCACGGTCGACCCGGCCACCTCCCGCGACCTGGACCAGGCGATGCACCTCAGCCGTCGACCCGGCGGCTACCGGGTGCGGTACGCCATCGCCGACGTCGCCACCCACGTCCGCCCCGGCGGGCCGCTGGAGGAGGAGACCTGGCGGCGCGGGCAGACCGTCTACCTGCCCGACGGCAACGTGCCGCTGCATCCGCACACCCTCAGCGAGGGGGCGGCCAGCCTGCTGCCCGACGTCGACCGGGCGGCCGTGCTGTGGACCATCGACCTCGACGTCGACGGTGCCACCGTCGCCGTCGGGCTGGAACGCGCCCTGGTACGCAGCCGCGCCAAGCTGGACTACCCGGGCGTGCAGGTGGCCGCCGACGCCGGACGGCTGCCCGACCCGATCGCGCTGCTGCCCGAGATCGGTGCCCTGCTCACCGCCCGTGGCCTGCGCCGGGGCGCGGTCAACCTGCCCCTGCCCGAGCAGGACGTCGAGCCCGACGGGGACGGGTGGCGGCTGGTGCTGCGCGGCCCCGGCCCGATGGAGGACCACAACGCCCAGATCTCGCTGCTCACCGGGATGGCGGCGGCGGACATCATGCTGGCCGGCCGGATCGGGCTGCTGCGTACCATGCCCGCCCCGAAGCCGGAGGCGGTGGCCCGGCTGCGCGCGGCGGCGGCCCCGCTGGGCGTGCACTGGCCGGACGGGGTACGGGTCGGCGAGGTGCTGGCCGGGTTGGACGCCTCCCGGCCCCGGGCCGCCGCCTTCGTCGACCAGGCGGCCGAGCTGATGCGCGGTGCGGCGTACACGGCGTTCGACGGTGAGCTGCCGGAGCAGCCGGAACACGGCGGGGTGGCCGCCGCGTACGCCCATGTCACCGCCCCGCTGCGCCGGTTGGCCGACCGGTACGCCACGGAGGTGTGCCTGGCCCTGCACGAGGGCCGCGAGGTGCCCGGGTGGGCCCGGTCGGCGCTGCCCCGGCTGCCGGAGGTGATGGCCTCGACCGACCGGACGGCGGGAACGGCCACCCGGGGCGCGATCGAGCTGGCCGAGGCGGTGCTGCTGGAACACCGGGTGGGGGAGACGTTCTCGGCGGCGGTGCTGGACACCGACGCGCCCCCGAACGGCCCGGCGAAGCCCGGCCGGGTTCCCGGCGGGACGGTGGCGTTGGACGATCCGCCGGTGCGGGCCCGCTGCACCGGGGAGCTGCCGCTGGGCGAGCGGGTCACCGTACGCCTGGTCACCGCCGACCCGGTCGGCCGCAAGGTGCTCTTCGAGCGGGCCTGAGCCCCGCCCCCGGCGGGGCGGTCAGCGTCACAGCGCCTTGCGCCGCCGGTGGCGTGGCGGTTTGCGAGGATGACGCCATGGCATACGACGCGAGCACCCTCCCCGACGTGTCCGGGCTGACCGTCGGCATCATCGGCGGCACCGGCGACCAGGGACGGGGGCTGGCCTACCGGTTCGCCCGCGCCGGTCAGCGGGTGCTGATCGGGTCCCGTTCCGCCGACCGGGCCGCCGAGGCGGCGGCGGAGATCGCCGCGCTGCCCCGGCTGCCCACCGGGGTCGACGTGACCGGCGCCGGCAACGACGAGGTGGCCCGCCGCAGCGACGTGGTGGTCGTCGCGGTGCCGTGGGACGGGCACGCGGCCACCGTCGGCGCGCTGGCCGGACCGCTGGCCGGCAAGATCGTCGTGGACTGCGTGAACCCGCTCGGCTTCGACAGGCAGGGCCCGTACGCGCTGCCGGTCGCCGAGGGCAGCGCGGTGCAGCAGGCGGCGGCCCTGCTGCCCGACTCCCGGGTCTGTGCGGCGTTCAACCACGTCAGCGCGCCGCTGCTGGCCGATCCGGAGGTCGACCGGATCGACCTCGACGTGCTGATCTGCACCGAGGAACGGGAACTGGTCGACATCGTCGGCGCGTTGGCCGCCCGGATCCCCGGCATGCGCGGCATCTACGCCGGCCGGCTGCGCAACGCCCACCAGATCGAGGCGTTCACCGCCAACCTGATCGCCATCAACAAGCGCTACAAGGCCCACGCCGGCATCCGCGTCACCGACCTCTGACCCACCCACCTCCCCGCCTTCCGCCCGCGATCGTGGAGGGAATGTGCCCCCAGGAGGGCCGAGTTCCTCCACGATCGCGGCGGGCGGGGTGTGCGGTGGGGTGGTGGTCAGAAGTTGGTGTCGACACCGGCCTTCTTGCAGGCGGCGTTCGCCATCGCGCTGGTCTTCTGGAACTCGGGGGCGTCGGCGGCGGTGTCCAGGTTCGCCGCGGTCGCCACCCGGCCGGACGCGGCCCCGAACGCGGCCAGCGCGGTGACCGCCTCGCTGGTGGGGGCGTCGGTGGTGGCCTTCGCCAACTCCTGCGCCATCTCCGTGTAGGCCTTGCGGATCGTCGGCGTGGGGTCGCCACCCGACGTCGCGGCCTTCATCACGTCGGCCTTCGTCGTGTCGGCGATCTTCTTGGCCGCCGTGCAGAGCTTCTTGTCGGCCGAAGGGTCGGCGGCGGCGGTCGGGCCGCCGGTGGTCGGGTCGGTGGTGGCCGACGGGGCGGCAGCGGTGGCCGACGCGGTGGCGGACGTCGACGGCGCGGCCGTGGTCGACGGTTCCGCCTCGCTGCACGCCGCGAGGGCCAGCACGGAGACACAGGTCAGGACGACTGTTGACAAGCGAACATGATCCACGGGCGGAACCCTAGCCGCTCCCGCCGCACCATGGTGGCCCCTGGCCTGCGGCGATCAGCCCGACCCGGCTGGTTCCGCGCCTGATCCGGGCGGTCCCGTGCCCGGCCCGGCTCCGCCCGTGCCGACCGCGCCCGACCCGGGCGGTGGCTCGTTCCAGGGCGGTGGGGCGGCGGCACCGCCCCACCGCCCGTACTCAGAAGGTGTGCTCGGTGGCGGGGAAGTCGCCGCCGCGTACTTCGTCGGCGAAGCGCCGGGTCGCCTCGGTCAGCGCCCCGGCCAGGTCGGCGTAGCGCTTGACGAACCGGGGTGCCTTCCCGGTCCGCAGCCCGGCCATGTCCTGCCAGACCAGCACCTGGGCATCGGTGTCCGGGCCCGCGCCGATGCCGACGGTGGGGATCGCCAGTTCGGCGGTGACCCGCTTGGCTACCTCACCGGGCACCATCTCCAGCACCACCGCGAACGCGCCCGCCCCGGCCACCGCCCGCGCGTCGGCGAGCACCTCGTCGGCGGTGTCGCCGCGCCCCTGCACCCGGTAGCCGCCCAGGGTGTGTTCGCTCTGCGGGGTGAAACCGATGTGCGCCATCACCGGGATGCCCGCCCCGGTGATCGCCGCGATCTGGTCGGCGCAGCGCCGGCCGCCCTCCAGCTTCACCGCGTGGCAGCCGCCCTCCTTCATGAACCGCACCGCCGTCCGCAACGCCTGCGTCGGTCCCTCCTCGTACGAGCCGAAGGGCAGGTCGCCGACGACCAGGGTGTGCCGGGTCGCCCGGACCACGGCGCGGACCAGCGGCAGCAACTCGTCGACCGTCACCGGCAGGGTGGTCTCGTAGCCGAACACGTTGTTCGCCGCCGAGTCGCCGACCAGCAGCGCCGGAATCCCCGCCTGGTCGAAGATCCCGGCGGTGTACTGGTCGTACGAGGTGAGCATGGCCCACCGGTCGCCGCGCTCCTTGGCGGCGATCAGGTCGCGGGTGCGGACCCGGCGGGTGGCCGGCCCGCCGTACAGGGCGGTCACCTCGGTCGGGGTGGACTCCACCATGACTGTCTCCTTTCCTCGAGGCCGCTGTCGCGGTCCCCGGGTTCTGCCGCGATCGTCGCACCGCACGACGGGTCGACGGCAGGGAACAGTGCAGGATTTCACTCCGCCGGGCCGACGCCGGCCGACCGACGCCGGCCGACCGACGCCGGCCGACCGACGCCGACCGACCGACGCCGACCGACCGGGGCCGGCCGGCGTCGGTGCTCAGCCGGCCGGCCCGGGGTGCTCAGCCGTCCTCGCGCCAGCGGTTGGTGATCGGCAGCCGGCGGTCCCGGCCGAACGCCTTGATCGAGATCTTCGTGCCCGGCGCGGACTGCCGGCGCTTGTACTCGGCGGTGTCCACCAGCCGCAGCACCCGGTCCACCACCGCCGGGTCGTGGCCGGACTCGACCAGCCCGGCCCGGCCCAGGTCGCCGTCGACGTAGCCGATCAGGATCGGGTCCAGCACGTCGTAGTCGGGCAGGCTGTCGCTGTCGAGCTGGCCGGGGCTCAGCTCGGCCGACGGGGGCTTGCCGATGGAGTTCTCCGGGATCGGCGGGGTCTCGCCCCGGCGGGCCGCGTCGGCGTTGCGCCACTTCGCCAGCCGCCAGACCAGCGTCTTCCAGACGTCCTTGACCGGGTTGAAACCGCCGACCGAGTCGCCGTAGAGGGTCGAGTAGCCAACCGCCAGCTCACTCTTGTTGCCGGTGGTGAGGACCAGGTGGCCCTCCTGGTTCGACAGCGCCATCAGGATCACCCCGCGCACCCGGGCCTGGAGGTTCTCCACCGCCACCCCGGACAGCGAGATGTTCGCCAGGAAGGTGTCCACCATCGGCTGGATCGGCTCGACCCGGTAGTCCAGGCCGGTGCGCTTGGCGAGGTCCTCCGCGTCGGCCCGGGAGTGCTCCGAGGAGTGCTGGCTGGGCAGCGAGACCCCGACCACCCGCTGCGGCCCGAGCGCGTCGACGGCCAGCGCGGCCACCACCGCCGAGTCGATGCCGCCGGACAGGCCCAGCACCACCGAGGGGAACCGGTTCTTGTTGACGTAGTCGCGCAGGCCCAGCACCAGTGCCTGCCACACCTCGGCCTCGTCGGCCACCGGGGCCAGCGTGCCGCCGTCGGCCGCCGGCCCGGTCGGGGCCGCCGGCACCTCCTCGACGGTACGGCGTACCACCCGCATCCCGTCGGCGAGATCCTCGCTGTCGGCGGCGTGCGGGCCCGCCCCGGCCAGCTCCACGTCGTGCACGAGCAGGTGCTCGACGAACTGCGGCGCGCGGGTGAGCAGGTCGCCGTCCGGCGTGACGATCATCGAGTCGCCCTCGAAGACCAGCTCGTCCTGGCCGCCGACCATGTTGACGTACGCGATCGGGGCACCGGCCTCGGCGGCCCGGCGGCGCACCAGCGGCAGCCGGACGTCGTCCTTGTTCAGCTCGTACGGCGAGCCGTTGATGTTGACCACCAGACCGACGCCGGCCTGCCGGGCCACCGCGAACGGGCCGCCGGCCTGCCACAGGTCCTCGCAGATGGTCAACGCCACGTCCACCCCGCCCACCCGGACCACGGTCAGGGTGTCGCCGGGCACGAAGTAGCGGTCCTCGTCGAAGACGCCGTAGTTGGGCAGGTGGTGCTTGAAGTAGTGGGCCACCACCCCGCCCCGGTGCAGCAGCGCGGCGGCGTTGCGGGCCCCCCGCCCCGGCTGGGCGTCCCCGCTGACCTGCGGTGGCCCGTCGGCGTCCAGGTAGCCGACCACGACCGGTAGGTCGCCGAGGCCGTCGGCGGCCAGGTCGGCGGCGAGCTGCCGCAGCGCGGCCTGCGAGGCGGCGACGAAGGAACGACGGAAGACCAGGTCCTCGACCGGGTAGCCGGTGAGCACCATCTCCGGGAAGGCGGCCAGTTGGGCGCCGGCGTCGGCGGCCCGACGGGCCCAGGCGCGGATCAGCTCGGCGTTGCCGGCCGTGTCGCCGACGGTCGGGTTGACCTGGCACAGGGCCAGACGCAGGGTGGGCATGCCCTCATCTTGCCCCAGTGGCAGCCGGTCAATCCGGCGGCTCCGACGAGACGACCGCCACCCTTTCGCCGATCCCGGGCCGCCCGACGCCGGTGGCGGGGCCGCCCGTCGATCCGGCCGTCGGGACACCGCAGGACGGGCGACGGCAGGTCGCGTAACGTCTGCTTAACCAGGCCGGTGAAGACTGGGCGGTCAGGACGGACCGGCCGACCGGTGCCGGACGTACGTGGCGAGGGGTTGGGGAAGTGGACCGTCAGCAGGAGTTCGTCCTCCGTACGCTGGAAGAGCGGGACATCCGGTTCGTCCGGCTGTGGTTCACCGATGTGCTGGGCACGCTCAAGAGCGTCTCAGTCGCCCCGGCGGAGCTGGAGGCGGCCTTCGAGGAGGGCATCGGGTTCGACGGCTCGGCGATCGAGGGCTTCGCCCGGGTCTTCGAGTCCGACATGGTCGCCATGCCGGACCCGACGACCTTCCAGGTGTTCCCGTTCGAGGGCGGGGTCAGCGGCGAGAGCGCCCGGATGTTCTGCGACATCCTGCTGCCCGACGGCGGCCCGTCCTGGGCCGACCCACGGCACGTGCTACGTCGGATGCTGTCCAAGGCGGCCGAGAAGGGCTTCACCTTCTACACCCACCCGGAGATCGAGTTCTTCCTGCTGGAGAACGGCCCGCAGGACGGCTCGGTGCCCACCGCCGTGGACACCGGCGGCTACTTCGAGCACACCACGCACGCCGTGGCGCGGGACTTCCGCCGCCAGGCCGTGCTGGCGCTGGAGCGGATCGGCATCTCGGTGGAGTTCAGCCACCACGAGGTCGCCCCCGGCCAGCAGGAGATCGACCTGCGGTACGCCGACGCGCTGACCACCGCCGACAACATCATGACCTTCCGGCACGTGGTCAAGGAGGTGGCGCTCTCCACCGGCGTGCAGGCCAGCTTCATGCCGAAGCCGTTCACCGACCAGCCGGGCAGCGGCATGCACACCCACCTGTCGCTGTTCGAGGGGGAGCGCAACGCGTTCCACGACTCCGGCGACCCGATGAAACTGTCGAAGGTGGCGAAGTCGTTCATCGCCGGCCTGCTGATGCACGCCCGGGAGTACACCGCCGTCACCAACCAGTGGGTCAACTCGTACAAGCGGCTGTTCCCGCAGGCGTTGCCGGACCGGATCACCGAGAGCCCGGCGTACGTCTGCTGGGGGCACCTGAACCGGTCCGCGCTGGTGCGGGTGCCGGCGTACGGCAAGCCGAACTCGGCCCGGGTGGAGGTCCGCTCGCTGGACTCGGCGACCAACCCCTACCTGGCGTTCGCGGTCATGCTCGGTGCCGGCCTCAAGGGCATCGAGGAGGGCTACGAGCTGCCGCCGGGCGCCGAGGACGACGTCTGGTCGCTGAGCAGCGCCGAACGGCGGGCGATGGGCTACGAGGCGCTGCCGGAGAACCTGTCCGAGGCGATCGACGTGATGGCCGGCTCCGAGCTGGTCGCCGAGGTGCTCGGCGAGCACGTGTTCGACTTCTTCCTGCGCAACAAGCGGGCCGAGTGGGAGCAGTACCGCCGCGAGGTCACCCCGTACGAGCGGCAGCGGTACCTGTCGCTGTAGCGCGTACCGCCGCCGGCCGGGGTCGTCCGTACCCGGGCCGGCGGCGGGACGGCCCGCTTCTGCGCCGGTCCGGGTGGTGTCGGGGGTTGCGTGGTGCCGCTATCGTCTCGATCACCGTGCCGGCACCTCCGCCGGGCGCAGGAGGTCGGGAGGCCGTCGGTGCTGGAAGATCTGCTCACCGGAGCATGGCAGAGCGTCGTGTTCGGTGTCGTCGGGGTGGCGCTGATGGCGGCCGGCTTCGTGCTGGTCGACGTGCTCACCCCGGGCAAGCTGCGCGAGCTGATCTGGGTACGCCGCAACGGCAACGCGGGGCTGCTGCTGGCCGCCAACCAGCTCGGCGTCGCCGGCATCGTCTTCACCGCGATCGTGACCAGCTACGACGACTTCGCCAAGGGGCTCGCCTCGACGGTGCTCTTCGGGCTGATCGGGCTGGCCGTGATGGCGCTCGCCTTCGGTGTCCTGGACCTGCTCACCCCGGGTCGGCTCGGTGAGGTCATCTGCTCGGACGAGCCGCACCCGGCGGCCCGGGTCAGCGCCGCCACCCACTTCGGCGCGGCCCTGATCGTCTGCGCCTGCATCGCCTGAACCGGGGGCAGGGTGTCGTACCCCCGTCGTAGCGTGCGGGGGTGAACCGGACGGATCGTCTCTATGCCCTGGTGGAGGAACTGCGGGCGGTGTCGCCCCGGCCCCGCAGCGCCCGCTGGCTGGCCGACCGGTTCGAGGTGAGCACCCGCACCGTCGAACGCGACATCGTCGCCCTCCAGGGTTCCGGCGTGCCGATCTGGGCCGAGCCCGGCCGCACCGGCGGTTACGTGGTCGACCGGTCGCACACCCTGCCGCCGGTCAACCTGACCGCCACCGAGGCGGTGGCGATGGCGGTGGCCCTGCACCGGCTCGCCGGCACCCCGTTCGCCGTGGCCGGCGGCACGGCGCTGCGCAAACTGCTCGCGGTGCTGCCGGCCGCCGACGCCGCCGACGCGCGCCTGCTCGCCGGCCGGGTGCT
>NZ_JACGMO010000040.1:0-52820 GCF_015354745.1 Micromonospora sp. S-DT3-3-22 | reverse complement strand
TGGCTGCTCATCGGGGTGGCGCTGACCGTGCTGGGCAGCGGGGCCGCCGCGCTGGGCGCCGGCCGCGGCGACACCCCGGTGATCCTCACCGGGCTGATCCTGGGTGAGCTGGGCCTGGTCTTCTGCACGCCCACGCTGATCGGGCTGCTGGCCCGGCTCGGCCGGCTGCTGCCGCCCGCGCCCCGGATCGCGCTGCGCGACGCCAGCCGCAACCGCTCGTCGGCCGCCCCGGCCATCTCCGCGGTGATGGCCGCCGTCGCCGGTAGCGTCGCCCTGGGCGTCTACGTGGCCAGCGACGACGCCCGTAACCAGGCCGAGTGGCAGCCGGGGATGCCGCCGGGGCGGGTGCTGCTGTTGCGCGGCGACCGGGACTCCACCGGCCCGCTGCCCCCGCTTCCGCTGATCACCGAGCGGGTCCGGGCCGAGTTGGGTACCGACGCCGTGCTGCCGGTGGCGGTGCCCGGCTGCACGCAGGTGCGGCACCCGAGCGCCTACTGCACGGTCGCGCCGGTGCTGCCCGCCGGCCGGGCCTGCCCGTACGACGCGGAGTCGTACCGGACGTCCGAGGTCCGCCGCGCGGCGCTGGCCGACCCGCGCTGTGTCCCGCCGGTCCGCATCGTCAGCGGTTTCTACCTGCCCGCGATGGTCGACGACGGCGCCGCCCTGGGGGTGCTCAGCGGTGCGCCGGCGGCCGAGGTGGCGGCGGCGACCGCCGTGCTGCGGGCCGGTGGCGTGGTGGTGACCGACCCCCGCTACCTGGTCGACGGCCGGGTGACGCTCCGGGTCGACCGGTCGGTCGACGAATCCCGCCCGACGGTGGCCACCACCGTCACCCTCCCCGGTCACCTGCTGCGCGACGGGCTGCCGGTGGACCGGCTGGTGCTCTCCCCGGCCGCCGCCGCCCGGGTCGGCCTGCGGACGGAGCCGGTCGGTTTCGCCGTCGACACCCGGTCCGCGCCGACCACCGCGCAACTCGACCGGGTGGTCACCGCGCTGCGGCCGTTGCTGCCGGTGACGGCGCAGATCGAGCGGGGTCCGCCGCGCTCGGAGCAGCGGCCGGTGCTGCTCCTGCTGGCCGCCGGCGCCGGGGTGATCACCCTGGGTGCGGCCGGGGTGGCCACCGGGCTCGCCGCGGCGGAGGGCCGTCGGGATCTCTCCACGCTCGCGGCGGTGGGGGCCAGTCCCCGGGTTCGCCGGGTGCTCTCGCTCTGCCAGGCGGGGGTGATCGCCGTGGTGGGTTCGGTGCTCGGCATCGCGGCCGGGCTCGGCTCCGCCCTGATCATCCTGACCTCGATGAACCGCCAGTACGCCCAGAACTGGCCGGTCCAGACGCCGTACCCGGTGGTGGTGCCCTGGCAGACCCTCGGCGTGCTGGTGGTGGTGCCGCTGGTGGCGATGCTCGGTGCCGGCCTGTTCACCCGGTCCCGCCTCGCGGTCGAACGCCGGCTGGACTGAGCGGCCCGCCGGGAGCCGGTGGGTGCGGACACCGCGTCGACCAGGCAGACTGGCCGGGTGCCCGTACTCGGAACCCTCACCCGCCGGCTCGGTCACCACGAGTGGTTCGGCGCCACCATGCGCCTGCTGGTCCCCGTCGACCGGATGGTCGGGCGGCTCACCCGGGGCCGGGTGGTCGCGCTGGGGCTGGTCCCCTCGCTGATCATCACGACCACCGGGCACCGTTCCGGCCTGCCGCGCAGCAACCCCCTGCTGTACGTGCCGGACGGCGACGGGTTCGTGGTGATCGGCTCCAACTGGGGTCAGCGGCACCAGCCCGGCTGGGTGCTGAACCTGCTCGCCCGGCCGCAGGCGGAGGTCGCCGTCAAGGGTCGCCGGCTCGCCGTCCGCGCCGACCTGGCGACCGGGGCCGAGCGGGAACGGCTCTGGCAGCTGCTGGTCACCGAGTGGCCGGCGTACCGGACGTACGTGCGGCGGGCCGGCGGCCGGGAGATCCACATCTTCCGGCTGGCCCCGACCGGTGCCGACCTGCCGTGACCGTGCCGGAGCCGGCGGCCGGGGTGGACCTGGACGATCCGCGCTGGCAGGTCGCCGGGCGGACGGCCGACGCGGCGCGGCGACGCTTCCCGGCGGACATCCTGGCGGTGGCCGTGCACGGCCCGCTGGCGCACGGCGACGACGACGGTGGCGGGGACGCCGAGGTCGGCCTGCTGCTGGTCACCTACCGGGCGGGCGGCGGCCCGGCCCCGTCGACCCGGCGGGTGGACGGGGTGCTGGTCGGGCTGACCGTGGCCGACGCCGACGGCTACCTGCGGCAGGCCCGGACGCTGACCCCGGCCTGGCCGCTGACCGCCGACCGGTACGTCACCACCGTCGCGCTGTACGACCCGACCGGCTGGCTGCGTACCCTGCGTGACGAGCATCTGGGCCGGCTGGCCCGGACCCGGCCGGCGGAGTTCAGCGCCGCCGCCCGGGACGCCTGGTACCGGGGCTGGGCGGCGTACGCCCGCGCGACCCGGCTCGCCGAGTGGTACGAGACCGACCAGGCGCTGGTGATGCTGGGTGAGGCGAGGCTGGCGGCGGCCACGGTCAGCGGCCTGCTCAGCCGCACCTACTTCCGTGATCCGGGCGACGCGGTACGGCGTGCCGGGTTGGCCGGCGCGGACATGACCGAGGTGGGCAGGGTGCTGACCGGCCAGGCCGAGGAGTTGGCCGCCCGGGGCCGTCCGGTCGACGGCACGGTGGACGACCTGCTGACCGGCTGAGCCCGGGGTCAGCCGAGGCCGCCCTGCACCCCGATGAGCATCCCGATGAGGTAGGTCGCGCCGGCCGCCGCCGCGCCGAGCAGCAGCTGCCGCAGTCCGCCGGCCCACCACGGGCGGTGGGTGAACCGGGCCACGACCGCCCCGGCGACGAAGAGCCCCACCCCGCCGACGGCGAGCGCCAGCGCCAGACTGGTGGAGCCGAGCAGGTAGCTCAGCAGCGGGATCAGCGCGCCGACGGAGAAGCAGAGGAACGACGAGATCGCCGCCGCCCAGGGGCTGGGCTGTTCGTCGGGGTCGACACCCAGCTCCTCCCGGACGTGCACCCGCAGCGCCTCCTCCGGGTTGCGGCGTACCGCCTCGGCGACCTGGTCGGCCAGGTCGCGGGGCAGGCCCCGGGCCACCCAGGCGTCGGACAACTCCCGGGCCTCGGCCTCGGGGTGGCGTTCCAGCTCGCGGCGTTCCTTGGCCACCTCGGCGGCGACCTGCTCGTTGGCCGACCGGACGCTGGTGTACTCGCCCAGCCCCATCGAGATGGCGCCGGCGACCAGGCCGGCGGTGCCGGTGAGCACGATGCTGTGCGCCGACACCCCACCGCCGCCGACCCCGGCGATCAGGGCGATGTTGGTGACCAGGCCGTCCATCGCGCCGAAGACGGCGGGCCGCAGCCAGCCGCCGGACACGTCCGCGTGGTGCGCCTCCCGCAGCGCCGCCGGGGTGTCGGTCACGGCAGGGTGAGGATCTCGAAGCCGTCGTCGGTGACGACGATGGTGTGCTCGAACTGGGCCGTCCACTTCCGGTCCTTGGTGACGACCGTCCAGCCGTCGTCCCACATGTCGTACTGGTAGGTGCCGAGGGTGATCATCGGCTCGACGGTGAAGGTCATGCCGGGTTCCATGATGTCGGTGGGCCGGGGGCTGTCGTAGTGCGGCACGTACAGGCCGCTGTGGAACGCCTCGCCGATGCCGTGGCCGGTGAAGTCGCGGACCACCCCGTACCCGAACCGCTTGGCGTACGACTCGATGACCCGGCCGATCACGTTGATCTGCCGGCCGGGGCGGACGGCCCGGATGCCGCGCATCATCGCCTCGTGGGTGCGCTCGACGAGCAGCCGGGCCTCCTCGCTGACCTCGCCCACGCAGAAGGTGGCGTCGGTGTCGCCGTGCACCCCGTCGAGGTAGGCGGTGACGTCGACGTTGACGATGTCACCGTCGGCGAGCACGGTCGAGTCGGGGATGCCGTGGCAGATGACCTCGTTGATGCTGGTGCAGCAGGACTTGGGGAAGCCCCGGTAGCCCAGCGTCGACGGGTAGGCGCCGTGGTCGACGAGGAACTCGTGCACCACCCGGTCGATCTCGTCGGTGGTGACCCCGGGCTTGCAGTGCGCGCCCGCGAGCTGGGTGGCCTGCGCCGCCAACCGGCCGGCGACCCGCATCTTCTCGATGGTCTGCGGGGTCTGCACGTGCGAGCCGCGCCACTGCTGGGGTTGCTTCCTGCCCACGTACTCGGGGCGGGCGATGTGGTCGGGGACCGCTCGCCACGGGGAGAGCGTGCCGGGGGTGAGCGGGGCACGGACGGTCATGACGACAGCCTATCTCCGGGGGGCGGGGCGGCTCCGGCACGGCCCGGCGGTTGTTGCCGTCACCACCGGGCTGTGCAATGGTGGCTGGGTGGATCTAGGGGGCGTACCGCCCGTGTTCTCCGCGCGCGCGGAGGTCACCGGGGACCACGTCCGCGTCACGGTGACCGGCGAGGTCGACATGGCCACCGCCGACACCATGGTCCAGACCACCCTCCGTGAGCAGGCCCGGCAGGTCACCCTGGATCTGCGCGCGGTCACCTTCTTCGACTCCGCCGCCATCCACGCGGTGGTCCAGCTCGCCCGGCGGTTCCCGGGCACGCTGACCGTGTTCCCGTCCCGGCAGGTCAGCCGGGTGCTGGAGATCTCCGGCCTCGGCGACCAGGAGTGGCTGCGCCCGGTCTGACCCGGGGCCGCGCCGGGCCGGCTCAGTCGGCCAGCCGGCGGCGCAGCGACACCTCGGTCCCCTCGTCGGTACGGCGTACCGTCAGCTCGCCGAGGGCCTCGATCAGCGCGAGCCCCCGGCCCCGGAACCCCGCCCCGGTCGACTCCCGCCACCGGCCGCTGTCGCGCACCGTCGCCACCACCGTGCCCTCGACGATCGACACCTCGACCCCGATCGTCGGCTCCACCGGCGCGACCGGGTGCTCGATGGCGTTGGCGGCGGCCTCGGACACGGCGACGATCAGGTCGAACAGGTCGTTCTCCCCCACGCCGTGCGCGACCAGGAAGTCCTCCAGCCGCTTGCGCAGCACGCTGAGCCGGTTCGGGTCGGCGGGCAGCCGCAACGCGAACCGGTTCAGCTCGGCGGCCTCCAGCGCCAGCACCGCGACGTCGTCGTGCCGGCTACGCCCGTCGACCCGCTCCACCACGGCGTCCACCAGGTCGGCGACGTGCGCGCCACCGGCCCCCGCGCCGGCGTCCACCCGGAGCTGGGCGAGCGCCGCGTCGATGCCGGCCTGCCGGTCCTCGATCAGCCCGTCGGTGTAGAGCAGCAGCCGACCGCCGGGGGCGAGTCCACCCTCGACGGTGCGGTAGTCGGTGCCGGTGATCGCGCCGATGGGCGGCCCGAGGGCCCGCTCGTGCAGGAACGCCACGTCGTCTCCTCGGATCAGCAGGGGGGACGGATGACCGGCGCTGGCATACCGCAGCCGGCCGGTGCGCGGAGTGAAGGAGAGGCAGAACACGGTGGCGAACGACTGCCGCTCGGTCGAGCCGACCAGCCGGTTGAGCCGGGTCAACGCCTGCCCCGGGTCGTAGCCCTCCAGCAGGTAGGCCCGCAGCCCGTTGCGGAGCTGGCCCATCGCGGCGGCGGCCTGGACGCCCTTGCCGACCACGTCGCCGATGACGAGCACCACCTCGTCGTCGCCGGTGCCGATCACGTCGTACCAGTCGCCGCCGACCTCGACGTCGGCGCTGCCGGGCAGGTAGCGGCTGGCCACCACCGCGCCGGGGAGCTGGGGCAGCGAACGCGGCAGCAGGCTGTGCTGGAGGGTGGTGGCGATCCGGTGTTCGGCCTCGTAGAGCTGGGCGTTCTCCAGCCGTACGCCGATCAGGCGGGCCAGTTGGGTGAGGGCGGCGTGCTCGGTGCCGTCGCCCTCCCGACGCCAGACGCGCAGCTCACCGAGCTGCCCACCGGTGCTGCCGGTCAGCGGCAGCACCTGGGACGGCTGGTCGGGGCCGGGGCCGGGGCCGCCGCCGTCGACCTCGTGCCGGGCGCCGGTGACCGTGGTGACCGACACCCGGGCCGCCTCGGCGAGGTGCAGGGCGTGCCGGGCGGCGACCCGGACCACGTCGGCGGTCGACTTCGCGGTGTTGACCGCCACGGCGGCGTCGGCGAGCGCCCGCAGCCGCCGGATGATCTGCCCGCGCAACTGGCCCAGCTCGACGTTGGCCCGGACCCGGGCGATCAGCTCCGTGCCGGAGAACGGCTTGGTGAGGTAGTCGTCGGCGCCCACGGAGAGGCCGGCGACCGCCTCGGCGGAACCGGCCCGCGCGGAGAGCAGCACGATCGGCACGTGCCGGGTGGCCGGGTTGGCACGCAGCGCGGTGACCAGGCCGTAGCCGTCCAACCGGGGCATCATCACGTCGGTGAGCACCAGGTCGAACGGGCTTGCGGTGGCCTCCTGGAGGGCCACCGCGCCGTCCGGCACGGCCACCACCTCGTACTCGGGGCTGAGCAGCCGGGTGACGTGTTCGCGCAGGTCGGCGTTGTCGTCGGCGAGCAGGATCCGGCCGGCCCGGCCGGGGGCACCGGGTGCCGGGACGGCCCCGGCCGGGTCGGGCCGGTCGGTCCACAGGGCGGTCTCCGCGACGTAGAGCGACGCCTGCGACGACTCGGTGGTGGGCAGCGGCCCGGGGCCGGCGACCCGGTCGGGCGGCAGGTGCGCGGAGCCGAACGGGACGGTCACGGTGACCGTGGTGCCGTGGTCGACCCGGCTGGTGGCGGCGACCGCGCCGCCGTGCATCTCCACCAGCTCGCGGACGAGGGCCAGGCCGATCCCGGTGCCCTCGTGGGTGCGCGAGCGGACCCCCGGGACCCGGTGGAACCGCTCGAAGACGTGCGGGACCTCCTCTACGGCGATGCCCACCCCGGTGTCGGCCACCTCCAGCCGTGCCGTGCCGTCGACCGCGACCACCCGGACCCGGATCTCGCCGTCGAAGGTGAACTTGAGCGCGTTGGAGAGCAGGTTGAAGACGATCTTTTCCCACATGTCGCGGTCCAGGAAGACCGGCGCGGGCAGCGGCGGGCAGTCGACCACGAGCCGCAGCCCGGCCCGCTCGGTCGCCGAGCGGAACGTGCTGGCCAGCCGGGAGGTGTATTCGGCGAGGTCGGTGGGCTGGTAGTGGGCGGCCAGCCGACCGGATTCCAGCCGGGAGAAGTCGAGCACCGTGTTGACCAGCTTGAGCAGGCGCAGCGCGTTGCGGTGCATCACGGTCAGCCGGTCGAGGTGCGCGGCGGGCAGCGTCGGGTCGGCCAGCATGTCCTCCAGCGGACCGAGGACGAGGGTCAGCGGAGTGCGGAACTCGTGGCTGACGTTGGCGAAGAAGTTGGTCTTGGCGCGGTCCAGCGCGGCCAGCTCGGCGGCCCGGGACCGCTCCTGCTCGTACACCCGCTGCTGGCCGACCACCCGGGACACCTGCGCGGCGATCAGGCCCAGGAAGTCGCGGTACTCGTCGGTGAACGGCAGCCGGGCGGAGCGGCCGACCACCAGCGCCCCGGCGGGCTCGCTGGTGGCGGTGAGCGGCAGCACCAGGGCCCGGGGGGCGACGTCGCCCGGCACCGCGCCGAGCAGCTCGGCGACCTCGATCTCGGTGGCGACCCCGCCGGCGGCGACCCGGGCCAGCGTGGCCGGCAGCTCGGCCGGTACCCGGGCGGGATCGACGCCGCTGACCCCGGCCGGCACCGGCCGGCCGGGCTCGTCGGTCAGGTAGACCAGGGCGAACGGGACGTCGGCCCGGTGCCCGTCGAGCACCGCCGCCGTGGCCTGCCCCAGCTCGGCCATGCTGCCGGCCGCGCCGAGCCGGGAGCCGAGTTCGGCCAGGGCCCGCAGCCGGCGTTCCCCGACGACCCGGCCGGTGGTCTCGTTGACGAAGCAGAAGACGCCGTTGACGCTGCCGTCGTCGTCACGGATCGGATCGTAGGAGATGTCGAAGTAGACCCGCTCGACGAAGCCGTGCCGGTCGAGCAGGAACGGGTGGTTCTCACCCCGGTAGGACTCGCCGCCGCGACGTACCCCGTCGAGCAGGGGGCCGAGCACGTCCCAGGTCTCGGCCCAGTGTTCCCGGGCCGGCCGGCCGAGCGCGACGGGATGCTTGTCGCCGATGGTGGGCCGGTAGGCGTCGTTGTAGAAGGCCAACTGGTCGGGGCCCCAGAACATCACGATCTGGGCCCGCGAGGAGAGCATCATGCCGATGGCGTGGCTCAGCGCCGCCGGCCAGGTGTCGGGGCTGCCGAGCGGGCCGGCCGCCCAGTCGTGTTCGCTCAGCCGGCGACCCATCTCGCCACCGGCCGCGAACGCCCCGGCCAGCCACGGCGGCAGTACGCGGTCGGCGGACGACAGCGCGGACAGCCCTCGTCCGTCCTCGCCCCCACGGGCCGAGCTCATCCGCGCCCCCTGCTTCGGCCGGTCGTGCCCCCCAGAACGCCTCGGCTCACGCCGGTCGCGTCCGTCTTCTACCCCGACGGATCAGGAACGTAACGCATGGGTTCGGACGGACGCTGGTAACCCGTGCCTCATCCTGCCGTCATCTGCCCGACAGCGCACGGTGAGGGGCCGGCGTTCAGAAGATCGGCAGGCCGTCGATGCTGGCCGCGTTCTTGGTCGCCCGGTAGGTGACCAGATCCTCGGCGGTCCGCCGGGAGTGTGACGTGAGCAACAGGTCCCGGTCGCCGCGGTAGTCCATCAGGGGCACCGCGAAGCCGCAGGAGTCACTGACCCGTTCCACGGTCACCCCGATCACCGCCCGCACGGCGTGCACGTCGGGCGGCTCGGGGAAGCCGGCCAGCAGCGCCGCGAAGCCCGGGTCGGTGACCGGGGTGGCGACGCCCCGCCCGTGCAGCCGGACGATCTTCGGCGGGCCGTCGAAGGCGCAGAACATCAGCGTGATCCGGCCGTTGTCCCGCAGGTGGGCGATCGTCTCCGCGCCGCTGCCGTGGTAATCCAGCCAGGCCACCCGGTGCGGGCCGAGCACGACGAAGGTGCCCCGCATGCCCTTGGGTGAGACGTTGACGTGCCCGTCGCCGCCGCTGGGCGCGGTGGCCACGAAGAACATCGGCTGCGCCTCGACAAACTCCCGCAGTCGACCGTCCAGCGCCGGATACACGGTCCCCATGCGGTCATCCTGCCGCCACCGACCGCATCTCGGGACAGTTTTCCCACCTGGCAGGAAGCATCAGCACTCCCGGGCCGCCCGGACCAGGGCGGTCACCGGGCGCGGGTCGTCGTCGTTCTCCGGATGCCACTGCACCCCGAGCAGGAACCGCCGCGCCGGGTCCTCCACCGCCTCCACCACCGAGTCGTCGGCCCAGCCGGTGACCGTGAGCCGCCCCGGATCGGCCACCGCCTGATGGTGGTACGAGTTGACCCGGTCCACCCCGGCCAGCACCGTCGCCGTCCGGGTCCCCGGCGCGAACCGGACCGGATGCTCCCCGTACACCCCCGGGGCGGGACGGTGCCGGTCGTGGCCCACCACGTCCGGCAGGTGCTGGTGCAGCGTCCCGCCGTGCGCGACGGCCAGCAACTGCATGCCCCGGCACACCCCGAGCACCGGCAGGTCGACGGCGAGCGCGGCGGCCAACAGCGCCGACTCCCCGGCGTCCCGGTCGGGCCGGGGCTCGGTACGCGGGTCCACCGGCTGGCCGTAGCGCTCCGGGCCGACGTCCGCGCCGCCGGCCAGCAGCAGCCCGTCGAGCACGTCGACCACGTCGGCGTCCAGGTCGTCGGGGGGCAGCACCACGGCCCGGCCCCCGGCGGCGGTCACCGAACGGACGTACGCCTGCGGCACCAGCGACGCCGGCACGTCCCGCCAGACCGCCCAGCTCGCCGGCTCGACGTACCCGGTGATGCCGATCAGCGGACGCGCCGGACGCCCGGCGGACCGGCTCACAGCGGGGTGACGTACGCGCCGGTGATGCCGCCGTCGACGACGAACTGCGCGGCGGTCATGAACGACGCGTCGTCGCTGGCCAGGAACGCCACCGCGGCGGCGATCTCCTCCGGTGCGCCGAACCGGCCCATCGGCACGTGCACCAGCCGGCGGGCGGCCCGCTCCGGGTCGGCGGCGAACAGCTCCAGCAGCAGCGGGGTGGCGACCGGGCCGGGGCAGAGCGCGTTGACCCGGATGCCCTCCCGGGCGAACTGCACGCCCAGCTCCCGGGTCATCGCCAGCACCCCGCCCTTGCTCGCGGTGTACGCGATCTGCGAGGTGGCCGCCCCCATCAGCGCCACGAACGAGGCGGTGTTGATGATCGAACCCTTGCCCTGCCGACGCATGTGCGGAATGACGTACTTGCAGCACAGATAGACGCTCGTGGTGTTGACCCGCAGCACCCGCTCCCAGGCGTCCAGCCCGGTGTCGAGGATCGAGTCGTCGTCGGGCGGGGAGATGCCGGCGTTGTTGAACGCCACGTCGACCCGGCCGTGCCGCTGCGCCACCCCGTCGAAGAGGTCCCGCACGGCCGCCTCGTCGGCGACGTCGGTGTGCACGTACTCCCCGCCGACCTCCTCGGCGGCCCGCCCGCCGGCCTCGTCGTCGATGTCGACGCAGACCACCCGGGCCCCCTCGGCGGCGAACCGCCGCACGGTGGCCAACCCGATCCCGCTGCCCGCCCCGGTCACCACGGCGATCCGGTCCTGTAGCCGACCCTGCACTGGCGTCACTCCTCTGTGCTGATGAAGACGTTCTTGACGTCGGTGAAGGCGTGCAGCGCGTCCGGGCCCAGCTCACGGCCGAGCCCGGAACGCTTCATCCCACCGAACGGGGTCCAGTAGCGCACCGAGGAGTGCGAGTTGACGCTGAGGTTGCCGGCCTCCACGGCGCGGGCCAGCCGCAGCGCCCGGCCGACGTCCCGGGTCCAGATCGAGCCGGACAGGCCGTACTCGGTGTCGTTGGCGAGCCGGACCGCGTCGGCCTCGTCGTCGAAGGGAAGCACTGAGACGACCGGCCCGAAGATCTCCTCCCGCCAGTGCCGGTCGGCCGGGGAGTCGGCGAGCAGCACCGTCGGGGCGTGCCAGAAGCCGGGGCCGTCGGGGCGGGAACCGGTGAAGGCGACCGTCGCGCCGTCGAGGTAGCCGGCGACCCGGTCCCGGTGCGCGGCGGAGATCAGCGGGCCCATCTCGGCGGTCTCGGCGGCCGGGTCCTCCACCCGCAGCGCCCGGACCGCCGGTTCGAGCAGTTCCAGGAACCTGTCGTACGCGGGGCGCTGGACCAGGATGCGGGAGCGGGCGCAGCAGTCCTGGCCGGCGTTGTCGAACACCGCGTACGGCGCGGTGGCCGCCGCCTTCTCCAGGTCGGCGTCGGCGAAGACCAGGTTGGCGCTCTTGCCGCCCAACTCCAGGGTGACCCGTTTCACCTGGGCGGCGCAGCCGGCCATGATCCGGGTGCCCACCTCGGTCGAGCCGGTGAAGCAGACCTTCCGCACGGCGGGGTGGGTGACGAACCGTTCGCCGACCACGTCGCCCCGGCCGGGCAGCACGGTGAACACGCCCTCCGGCAGTCCGGCGGCCAACCCCAGCTCGGCCAGGCGCAGCGCGGTCAGCGGGGTCAGCTCGGCGGGTTTGAGCACGACCGTGTTGCCGGCCGCCAGCGCCGGGGCGAAACCCCAGGCGGCGATCGGCATCGGGAAGTTCCACGGGACGATCACCCCGACCACGCCGAGCGGTTCGTGGAAGGTGACGTCCCACCCGCCGGGCACCGGGATCTGCTGCCCGGTCAGCCGCTCCGGCGCCCCCGCGTAGTAGTCGAGCACGTCGCGGACGTTGCCCGCCTCCCACCGCGCGTTGCCGATGGTGTGCCCGGAGTTACGCACCTCCAGCCGCGCCAACTCCTCCAGGTGGCTGTCGACCAGCCCGGCGAACCGCCGCAGAATCCGCCCCCGCTCCCCCGGCGCGACCCCCCGCCACGACGCAAAGGCGGCATCCGCCCGCCCGATAGCCGCATCCACCTCCCCCAGCTCGGTGGCCGCCACCTCCCCCACCACATCCCCGCTGGCCGGATCGACCACCCGCGTCACACCCCACCCCTTTCCCTGTCGATCATGGAGTTGTGGTGCCCCGCGAAATCCACAACCAGCCACATATCGTCCACCACAACTCCAGGATCGACAGCGGGGTGGGGGTCAGAGGCGTTCGAAGCCACGGGTGAGTTCCCAGTCGGTGACGGCGGCGTCGAAGGCGGCCAGTTCGACCTTCGCGAGGTTGGCGTAGTGGGCGTGCACCTCTTCGCCGAAGGCGGCGCGGGCGATCTCGGAGTTCTGCCAGAGGGTCAGGGCGTCGCGCAGGGTCGCGGGGACGCGCTCGGCGGCCGGGTCGTCGTAGGCGTTGCCGGTGCACTCGTCGGCCAGCTCCAGCTCCTGTTCGATGCCGTGTACCGCCCCGGCGACCAGGGCGGCGATCGCCAGGTACGGGTTGACGTCCGCGCCGGGCACCCGGTTCTCCACCCGCATCCCCTGCCCGTGGCCGACCAGCCGCAGCGCGCAGGTGCGGTTGTCGGTGCCCCAGCGCAGCGCGGTCGGCGCGAACGAGCCGGGTTGGTAACGCTTGTAGGAGTTGATGTTCGGGGCGAACAGCACGCTCATCTCCCGCATGGTGGCGAGCAGCCCGGCCAGCACCCGCTGCCCGGTGACGCTGAGCTGCGCCGGCCCGTCACCGAGCATCGCCGAGCGGCCGTCGACGTCGCGCAGCGAGAAGTGGATGTGGCAGGAGTTGCCCTCCCGGGCGTTGGGCTTGGCCATGAACGTGATCGACACGCCCTCCTGGGCGGCGATCTCCTTCGCCCCGTTCTTGTAGATCACGTGGTGGTCGGCACAGGCCACCGCCTCGTCGTAGCGGAAGGCGATCTCGTGCTGGCCGAGGTTGCACTCACCCTTGGCGCTCTCCGGGGTCAACCCGGCACCGGCCATCTCGGTGCGGATGCGGCGCAGCAGCGGCTCCACCCGGGCGGTGCCCAGCAGCGAGTAGTCCACGTTGTATTGATTCGCCGGGGTGAGGTCGCGGTAGCCGCGCCGCCACGCCTCCTCGTACGAGTCGCGGTAGAGGACGAACTCCAGCTCGGTGCCGGCGTACGCGGTCAGCCCGTGGTCGGCCAGCCGGTCGAGCTGCCGGCGCAGGATCTGCCGGGGCGAGGCGACCACCGGGCCGGAGCCGTCCAGCCACTCCAGGTCGGCCAGGAGCAGCACGCTGCCCGGCTGCCACGGCATCCGGCGCAGGGTGGACAGGTCGGGACGCATGGCGAAGTCGCCGTAGCCGCGTTCCCAGCTCGACATGGCGTACCCGTCGACGGTGTTCATGTCGACGTCCACGGCGAGCAGGTAGTTGCAGCCCTCGCTGCCGTTGGCGACCACCTGGTCGAGGAAGAACGGGGCGTGGAACCGTTTGCCCTGGAGGCGGCCCTGCATGTCGGTCAGGGCGAGCACCACCGTGTCGATCTCGCCCTCGGCGACGGCGACCCGGAGCTGTTCCAGCGTGAGCGGGGCTTTCCTCATCCGTGCGCCTCCATCACCAAGGTCTACCGGCCGAGCGGATCACCGTCAATGCCCCGTCCGGGCGGGCCGGCAAACCCCCCGGCCCCGGGCGGTCCGGCCGGGGCCGGCCCGCACCCGGCGGCCCGGCCCGCCATGGTCCGCCGGCGCCCCGCCGTCGGCCCGGGACCGGACGCGGCTCCGACATGCCAAATGAACGGGAATTGTCGTACGCACAACGACGGAAACGCTTTTCCCAGCAGCGGGAAAGAAGCGCCACGACACGCCACTCATCCGTTCGGACACATAGCCGACCGCACCGATCGGTAATCGGACGGCGACCTTGCGTGGAAGTTGGCGCCCTTGCCAGAATTTGAGCCGGCCGGTGCGACACACGACATTCCGTCGGCCGATCGCACGACCACTTTCCCCTGACCGGCTGCGCATCAGCGCGCAATGCGTCGACGGGTCACCGGAGAGCGGAAGTTCGGCCCCCTCGGTCGCACCCGGCCGGCCTGCAAATACCCGAACTGCTCCATCACGACGCAACCGAAGGACGCGTAATGACGAGAGTACGTCCCAGTGGGAAGCCCCGGGCGCTCGCCGCCCTGGTGGCGATCGCTGTGTCCGCCGCGCTGCTCGCGGTGGCCGGTCCGACCCAGGCAGCCCCCCGCACCGCCGGGGCCGACGCAGCGCAGCCGGCGGCGGGATCGTCCGCCACGGGCGGCACGAGGGCCGGTCGCCTCGCGCCGCTCTCCGCCGGGGCCACCGGCGTGTCGGCGGGTTCCTATGGCACCCTCGCCTCGACCTCGGTGACCGGGACCGTCGGTTCCATCACCGTCACCTGCACGCTGACCCCGAGCACCCCGTTCGTCTACTACGGCGGCCCGTACGGCGGCGGTGAGGAGGGCCTCGCCACGGTCCGGTGCACCTACCCCGTCTACGCGGCCCAGGTCGAGGTGGCCTTGTTCCGCTACGGCACCCAGGTCACCTACGCCACCTACACGAACTACAGCACCACCACCACGACCGCCGACACCGAGTACCCCCGGTCGAGCGGCGAATACAAGACGGGCGCGGACGCCTTCATCACCTGGACCTACGGCGGCCCGACCACGTTCATTCCGCTCACCTTCAGCAACAGCGTCACCCTCTGACGGCCCTCTGACGACCCCCGGCCGGAACCCCGCAGGGCTCCGGCCGGGGGCTCGCGGTCAGTCCGGTACGTCGGCCCGGGCGGCGTCCGCCGCCGGTGCCGCCGGCCCGGGTACGTCGACAGTCCGACGCGGACCGGTGAACCACGTGCGGGCCGAGGCGTACCACCAGATGCCCACCCCGAGCAGCACCCCGCCGACGGCCAGCGGGGCGTAGTTCACCGCCGACCAACTGAACTCCGGGTCGCCGGGCACCCCGGCCGGCACGATCGGCAGCACGAAGTAGACCGAGATGATCACGATCTCGACGACCGCGATCCAGCCGAGGAGTTTGTACTTCCGGCCCAGCGTCCACGGCCCCGGCTCGAACCGGTCGCCCAGGCGCAGCCGCAACGCGATCGGAATGACGAAGGAGAGGTAGAGGCCGATCACCGCCACCGACACCACCGCGTAGAAGGCGACCGGGATGCCGGACGGGCTCTCGTAGAGCGCCGGCAGGGTGAGCACCAGGCCGGCCAGCGTCGCCCCGATGATCGCGTTGGCCGGGGTGCCGTTGCGGTCGACCTTCGACCACAGCCGCCAGCCCGGCACCGCCCGGTCCCGGCTGAACGCGTACGTCATCCGGCTCATCGAGGTCACGCAGCTCATTCCGCAGAAGAACTGCCCGATGGTGGAGATGATGATGACCGTCTTGAAGAAGAACGGGGTCAGCGCGGATTCGAAGATGGCTCCGGAGAATCCGTCGGCCGCATTGATCGCGTCCACGTCGGTGGCGGCGAACAGGAACGCCAAAAGCAGGATCCAACCGCCCACCGCCGAATAGAAGATCGACCGCCACAACCCCTTGGCGGCGGCCTGCGACGCGCCCCGGGTCTCCTCGGACACGTGCGCGCAGGCGTCGAATCCGGTGATCGTGTACTGGGTGAGCAGGAATCCCAGCGGCAACACGTAGAACCAGAACGTCAACCCGCCGGTGTCACCGTCACCGAACCCCGAGTTGTTGAACCGTTCGGTGAACACGAACTGGAAACTCTGGTGCCGGTCGGGGACCAGCAGCAGAATGGCCACCACGGCGGCGGCGCCGGCCACGTGCCACCAGACCGACACGTTCTGGAGTACGTCGATGATCCGGTGCCCGAAGATGTTGATCAGCCCGTGCAGGGCCAGGATGATCACGAACAGGACGAACGCCTGCCGCAGCGTCCCCGCCCACCCGTCGAACAGCGCCGACAGGGTGAGGTTGAGGAAGGTGGCGCAGCCGTAGTCCACCGACGCGGTGACCGCGACCAGGCCGATCAGGTTGAGCCAGCCGGTGAACCAGCCGTGCACCGGCTTGCCCATCTTCGCCGCCCACCAGTAGATCCCCCCGGCCGTCGGGTACGCCGAGACCAGTTCGGCCAGGCAGAACCCGATGATCAGGATGAACAGCGAGATCAGCGGCCAGCCCCAGGAGATGGCGACCGGCCCGCCGTTGTTCCACGCCTGACCGAAGGTGGTGAAACAGCCGGCCAGGATCGAGATGATCGAGAACGAGATGGCGAAGTTGGAGAAGCCGCTCCACTTCCGGTGCAGCTCCTGCTGGTAGCCGAGTTCGGCGAGTCGTCGGGCGTCGTCGTCCGGCGCGTGCGGTTGCCCGGCGGTCGGCGGTTGCCCGGTGGTCGGCGGGGGCGTTGTGGCCACAGCACACCTCCCTGAGGTGGTACCCGGAACTGCCCGGGTGATCCCCGGGTGCGCCCGAGTCTCGTCCCGCCGATCACGACGGTCAATCCGTTGCCGGTGCCGAACCCGTTACGGTCACGTCACCCCGGGCGGTAATGAGGTTGCCCCGGGCCCCGCACCGACGCATGCTTGAGCCCGTGACCAGGCCCGATCGCGACGGGCCGACGCCGGGCACTCGGCAGGAGCCCGGCACCACGGCGGCGCGGGACGCCCACCTCTCTCTCACGTACGGCGTCGTGCCGTACCCGACGGGCGTCCCGCCCCGCCCACTCCCGCCTTGATCCACTCGCCTGGGTCGATGTTGCGGTATCCGCCCCGCTCGGACAGCACAACTTCGGCCCACCTGAGTCGATCTTGTCGGCCGGTCGTCGGCCCGGATGAGGCGATCGAGGGCGGGCCCGGCGGGTCAGGTGAACAGGAGACCGGCCACCCAGAGGGCGGCGATCACCAGGCCGGCCAGGAACTCCACCAGCATCGACAGGCCGGCCGCCTTCAGCGCCTGCACGGTCGCCGGCCAGGCGAGCTGGTTGCTGCCCAGCCGCAGCCGTTCGGCCCCCCACACCCCGCCGACGAAACCGATCACCAGGCCGACCACCGGGATGACGAAGAACCCGACCAGCCCGAGCAGACCCCCGACGAGCAGCGACGACGTGGGTACCCCGGTGCGCTTGAGGTTCCGCCCCGGCCAGGCGTACTTGACCACCGCACCGCCGGCGGCGACCACGGTGGCCGCGGCGAGCACCGCCCAACGCCCCGGCCCCGCGCCACCGAAGAGCGCCCACAGCAGCACCCCGCCCCAGCACAGCGGCAGCGCCGGCAGGCCGGGCACCACCACCCCGGCCAACCCGGCGACGATCGCGATCGCCGCGATCACCGAGAACGCCGCCTCACCGTCGGTCAGGCTCACCCCGCCACCTCTCCCCCGCCCGGTCCCGCCCCGGTCACGTCGTCACCATGCCAGAGCACCGGCCTCCCCGCCGGCCACCCGCACCCGACCGGCCCCCACCCCGAACCGCCCGGGAGCAGGTCACTCCGTCGTCTCCCCGCGCAGCCGGGCGGTGATCTGGTCGGCCGGGGCGGGCGGGCCGAACCAGCGGCCCTGCCCGGTGTCGCAGCGCAACGCCCGCAGCCGTTCGGCCTGCTCCCCCGTCTCCACCGCCTCGGCGGTCACCGACAACTCCAGCGCGTGCGCCAACCGGACCAAGGCGTCGACGATCCGTTCGTCCCGGTGGTCGGGTGAGGAGTCGCCGCCGTCACCCCGGATGCCCTCGACGAACGGGCCGGCCAGCTTCAGGCAGTGGATCGGCAACCGCCGCAGGTACGCCAGGTTCGAGTAGCCGGTGCCGAAGTCGTCGATGGCCAGTCGTACGCCCAGATCCGCCAACCGGTACAACGACCGTAACGGCTCCCCGGCGGTGCCCATCACGGCGCTCTCGGTCAGCTCCAACTGCAACAGCTCCGCCGGCAGGCCGCTGCGGCTCAACGCGCTGGCGACGGTGTCCACGATGGCCGGATCGTCGGCCTGCCGGGCGGCCAGGTTGACGCTGACCACCAGCTTGGCCTCCGGGAACTCGCGGTGCCAGGCACGGGCGTCGCGGCACGCCTGCCGCAGCACCCACTCGCCGAGCCGGACGATCAACCCGGTCTCCTCGGCCAGCCCGATGAACCGGTCCGGACCGACCAGACCCCGCTCCGGGTGTGCCCAGCGGACCAGCGCCTCCACCGCGAGCATCGAGCCGTCCAGCAGGGAGACGATCGGCTGGTAGTGCACCACGAACTCGCCCCGGTCCAGGGCCGCCGGCAGGCCGGCCGCCAGCGCGGACCGGGCGATGTCGGCGGCGCTGCGCTCCGGGTCGTACACCGCCCAGCGGCCCCGGCCCTCCGCCTTGGCCCAGTACAGCGTGGTGTCGGCGGCCTTCATCAGCTCGGACACGCTGGTCTCGCTGGCCGGGCACTCGACCACCCCGACGCTCGCCGAGACGGCGAGCTGGTGGTCGCCGACGAGCACCGGGGCGGCCACCGCGGCGAGCGCCAGCTCGGCGACACCGACCGCGTCGTCGATGCCCTCGCCGCCGTTGACCAGGATGACGAACTCGTCACCACCCATCCGGGCCACCAGGTGCCCCTGACCGATGACACAGTCGGAAAGCCGCCGGGCGATGGTGACCAGCAGCCGGTCGCCGAGGTCGTGACCGAGGCTGTCGTTGACCGCCTTGAAGCCGTCCAGGTCGAGGAAGCAGACGCCGATCCGCTGCTCGGGCCCGGCGTCGGCGAAGACCTGACCGAGTTTCTCGAAGAACAGCGTCCGGTTGGGCAGGCCGGTGAGCGGGTCGTGCAGCGCCTGGAACCGCAGCCGCTGCTGGAGTTCGTACCGCTGGGTGATGTCCTCGATCATGGCGACCGTGAACCGGGGCCGGCCGTCGTCGTGCCGGATCAGCGAGACGGCCAGGTCGGTCAGGACGACGCTGCCGTCCTTGCGGTAGTAGCGCTTCTCCACCCGGACGCTGTCGTGCTTGCCCTCGATCAGCTCCTGGTACAGCTCCCACATCCCGGCCGCGTCGTCGGGGTGGAACAGCGACGCGACGTTGGTCTGCCGCAACTCCTCCGGGGTGTAGCCGAGCATGTCGGCGAAGGACTGGTTGACGTCGATGATCTGACCGTCGATGCCGGCGAGCCCGATGCCGATGGCCGCCCCGGTGAAGACCGCCCGGAACCGCGCCTCGCTGTCGCGCAGCGCCCGCTCCACCGAGTCCCGCGCCTGCCAGGCCGACCGGGCGATCCGCTCCTGCTGGCTGAAGGTACGGTCGCGCAGCGCCCGGCCGAACCCGGCGGCCAGCCCGCCCTGCAACGCGGCCACCCGGACGGCCAGGTCCGGCGGCGGGTCGTCCGGCGGCAGCACCCGCTGCGGCAACTGTTCGCCGAGCGCCCGTACCGACCAGTCCAGGATGCGCGGTTCGGTCAGGTGCGCCTCCACCAGCGCCCGGCCCACCTCCTCCGCCGGGGCGGCGGAGAACTCCTCGGCGAGCAGGGCCTGTGCCAGCCGTACGGTGTGCGCCAGCAGCAGCCGCTCGGTCTCGTCCGTGCTCATCGGCACGAACCCGAGCCGGCGTACCGCCCGTGCCCAGTCGGCGGCGTAGCCCTGCGCGCCCGGACGGGACGCGTCGGTGCCGCCGGGGTCCGGAACGGCGGACATGGTCGGCTCAGCCGGCGGGACGGTCGTACCGGGCGACGCCGCCGAACGCCCCGAACCGCTCGGGGTGGTCGTCCACGTCGGACGGGGAGTCGGGCCGCCACAGCGGCATGTGCACCACACCCGGCGCAAGCAGCGTCCAGTCGCCGAAGAAGCCGGTGATCTCGGCGCGGGACCGCAGGGTGATCTCGGTGTCGGTGCGAGCCGAGAGCCGCTGCGCGTCGAGCATCTCCTGGGGCTGGTCCTCGAAGGTGGAGTGGGAGATGACCAGGAAGCTGCCGGGTGCGGCGGCGGCCCGCAGGGTGGCGAGGATGTCGGCCGGGCGGTCGGCGTCGGGGACGAAGTGCACCACCCCGGCGAGCAGGATGCCCAGCGGACGGTCGAAGTCGATCAGGCCGCTGGACCGGGCCTCGTCCAGGATCAGCTTCGGCTCGCGCAGGTCGGCGTGCACGGCGACGGCCCGGTCGTTGCCGGTGAGCAGCTCGCGGCTGTGCGCCACGGCGACCGGGTCGATGTCGACGTAGACGATCCGGGCCTGCGGGTCGGCGGCCTGGGCGACCTCGTGGACGTTGCCGACGGTGGGGATGCCCGAGCCGATGTCGAGGAACTGGTCGATGCCGGCGTCGAGCAGCGCCCGGACCGCCCGGCGCAGGAACTCCCGGCCGGAGCGCATGGTGGCCGCGAGGTTCGGGGTCATGCTGGCGATCTGCTCGGCGAGCCGCCGGTCGATCTCGAAGTTGTGCGCGCCGCCGAGGAAGTAGTCGTAGACCCGGGCGGCGCTGGGCCGGCTCAGGTCGATCTCGGCGGGAAGTCCGTCCGGCGTCTGCATCTCTGCCTGGCCCCCAGTTCGTCGCCGCGGTGCGGGAGGGCACCGGTGTCGACGGCGTGCGCGGGCACGCGGAGCCGCACCGGCCGACCTGCGGATCGTGTGGTGCTGACCACTCTAGGCCCGTCCGCCCAGGTACGGGAGATCAGCCGAGCCCGATCTGTGCCCGGACCGGCAGGTCGGACGTGCCGGACGGGCCCTGGTCACGCTGAGCGCCCACCCGCGCACCGCAGGCCACCGCGGCGCGTCCTCGGGTGGCTGCCGGCGCAGCGGCCGGCCGGTTCAGTCGACGGCCTCCAGCATCAGCGAGATGCCCTGCCCCACGCCGACGCACATGGTCGCCAGGGCCCGCCGGCCGCCCCGGCGGCGCAGTTCCAGGGCGGCGGTCAACGCCAGCCGGGCCCCGCTGGCCCCGAGCGGATGCCCCAGGGCGATCGCCCCGCCGTTCGGGTTGACGTGCTCGGCGTCCTCCGGCAGGCCCAACTCCCGCAGCACCGCGATCCCCTGCGCGGCGAACGCCTCGTTCAGCTCGACCACGTCGACGTCGGCGAGGGCGACCCCGAGCCGGTCGAGCAGCCGGCGGGTGGCCGGCACCGGCCCGATCCCCATGATCCGGGGTGGCACGCCGGCCGCCGCCGCGCCGCTGACCCGGGCGAGCGGGCTCAGGCCGTACCGGGCCACCGCCGCCTCGGACGCCACCAGCAGGGCCACCGCGCCGTCGTTGACGCCGGAGGAGTTGCCGGCGGTGACGGTGCCGCCGGCCCGGAACGGGGTGGGCAGCGCGGCCAGCTTCGCAAGCGACGTCTCCCGGGGATGCTCGTCGACCTCGACCAGCTTCGTCTCGCGGCGGCCCGCCGGCACGGTCACCGGCACGATCTCCTCGGCGAACCGGCCGTCGGCCTGCGCCTTGGCGGCCCGCTGCTGGGAACGCAGCGCGAACTCGTCCTGCGAGCGCCGGTCGACGCCGAACTCGGCGGCCACGTTCTCGGCCGTCTCCGGCATCGAGTCGATGCCCCACCCCGCCTCCATCAGCGGGTTGACCAGCCGCCAGCCGAGAGTGGTGTCGTACACCTCGGCGGCCCTCGAATACGGCGTGGCGGCCTTCGGCATGACGAACGGGGCCCGGCTCATGCTCTCGACACCACCGGCGAGCACCAGGTCGGCCTCCCCGGCCACCACGGCACGGGCGGCGGTGGCCAGCGCGTCCAGGCCGGAGCCGCAGAGCCGGTTGACGGTACTGCCCGGCACCTCCTGCGGCAGGCCGGCCAGCAGCGCCGCCATCCGGGCCACGTTGCGGTTGTCCTCACCGGCCTGGTTGGCGCAGCCCAGCACCACGTCGTCGACCCGGGCCCAGTCCACCGCCGGGTGCCGGGCGACCAGTTCCCGCAGCACGTGGGCGGCCAGGTCGTCGGGGCGCACCCCGGCGAGGGCGCCGGCGTAGCGGCCGATCGGGGTACGGACTCCGGACACGAGGTAGGCCACGCTCATCGACGCACGTCCTTCGGGGGTGGGAAGGGGCTGGCGGTCCCGGCGTCACCCGGGTCACGGGGGGACGCCCGCCGTCAGGATATCCGCGCCCGTGCCGCACGTTCCCCGGCCGGGTCGCACACCCGGTCGGGCGGGCGTGGGCCGGATAGGTTGGCGGTATGACCCGGGCCCAGTTCAGCGCAGAGACCTCCGGCGGCGGGGCGTTCGTCCGCCAGCCCAACCGGTTCACCGGCCGGGTCACCCCGCACTCCACCTCGCCCGAGGGCGGCGGGCCGGACGACCAGGGGCGCTGGCCGCTGGAGGCCGGCCGGTACCGGCTGATCTGGTGCCGGGCCTGCCCGTGGGCGCACCGGGCCATGATCGTACGTGGCCTGCTCGGCCTGGACGGGGTGATCTCGCTGGGCACGGTCGACCCGGTCCGCGACGAACGCGGCTGGCGGTTCGCCCTCGACCCGGACGGCTTCGACCCGGCGCTGGGCATCGGTTTCCTCTCCGAGGCGTACCTGGCCACCGACGCCGACTACACGGGCCGGGTGACCGTGCCCGCGCTGGTGGACACGCTGACCGGCCGGGTGGTCACCAACGACTACCCGCGGCTCACCCTCGACCTCTCCACCGAGTGGCGACGCCTGCACGCCCCGGACGCCCCCGACCTCTACCCGGTCGCGCTGCGTCCGGAGCTGGACGCGCTGATGGCCGAGATCCACACCGACGTCAACAACGGCGTGTACCGGTGCGGCTTCGCCACCTCCCAGCAGGCGTACGACGAGGCGTACGCGGCGCTGTTCGCCCGGCTCGACACGTTGTCGCAGCGGCTGGCCGGGCAGCGGTACCTGATGGGTGACGCGATCACCGAGGCGGACGTACGGCTGTTCACCACCCTGGTCCGCTTCGACGTGGCGTACCACGGGCACTTCAAGTGCAACCGGCAGAAGCTGACCGAGATGCCGGTGCTCTGGGCGTACGCCCGGGACCTGTTCCAGACCCCGGGCTTCGGCGGGACGGTGGACTTCGACCACATCAAGCGGCACTACTACGCCACCCACCGCGAGATCAATCCCACCGGGGTGGTGCCGGCGGGCCCCGACACCTCCGGCTGGCTCACCCCGCACGACCGTGCCTGACGCCGCCCGCGCGCTCGCCGGCTGGGTCGCCGCCGGCTGCGTACAGCTCGGCGCGGTCGCGGTGACCGTCGCCGTCGGGGCCGGTCCGGGTGGCCCCTGGCGCGGGTACGTCAGCGAGACCGGGGTCAGCGACAGCGCCTTCGCCTCGACGTACCGGATGGGGGTGTTCGCCCTGGCGGCGGCGCTGCTGTCGCTGGCCGCGGCGCTGCCGGTGACGCTGCGGCTCGCGGCCGGCCTGCTGCTGACCGGCGCGGCCGGCACCGTGCTCTCCGGCGCGGTGACGTGCAGCGCCGGGTGCCCGCTGCCGCCGTTCGAGGCGGCGACGCCGGCCGACCTGGTGCACGCCGGGGCGAGCATCGTGGCGGCCGGGGTGACCGTGCTGGCGATGCTGGTGGTCGGGTTCCTCCGGCCGGCGACGCCCGGGCTGCGCCGGGTGGCCCGGGTCGCCGGGGTGGTGGCGTTGCCGGTGGCCGGGGCGGTCGCGCTGGGTCTGTTGACGGTGGGCCGGGGCGACCTGGTGGCCGGGCTGGAACGGGTGCTGCTGGTGGTCTGCGCCGGCTGGGGCCTGTGCACCGCGCTGCTGCTGGCCCGGCACCGGCCGGCCGCTCCCGGACCGCACGACCGGGTCGTGCCCCGCACGCGTGAGCACGTCGAACGTGACGAACGGGTCACCGGGTCGACAACCTCCGTGTAAGGAGCCTCACCCCGAGCGCTCCTTCCAGCTGGCGGTCGACCGGGAGTAGCGTCGACAGGCGATGACCAATGTCTGGCACCTCACCGTGCGCCTGTACGTCGATCTCCGACGCCAGGCCAGTGGAGTCTGTCCGGCGCAGCCGCGCTCCTGACGCCGCCCGCCGACCGACCCCTACCGACCTTGGACGCATCCTGATGGCTTCCACCCTGCGCAAGTTCCCCTTCTCCGCCCAGATCCTGCTCGGCCTCGTGCTCGGCGTGGCGCTGGGCTTCCTCGCCCGCGAGGGCGACCTGAGCTGGCTGGCCGGCACCCTCGACACCGTCGGCGGGCTCTTCGTCCAGCTGCTCAAGCTGGCCGTCCCACCGCTGGTCTTCACCGCGATCGTGGTCAGCGTGGTCAGCCTGCGCGGGGTGGCCAACGCCGCCCGGCTGGCGCTGAAGACGCTGCTCTGGTTCGGCGTCACCGCGCTGATCGCGGTGAGCCTCGGCATCGGCATCGGCCTGCTCACCGACCCGGGCCGGGGGGTGAGCCTGGACGTCGGCGGTGCCACCGCGCCGAAGACCACCGGTTCGTGGACGGACTTCCTCACCGGCATCGTGCCGACCAACCCGGTCGGCGCGTTCGTCGAGGGCAACGTGCTCCAGATCGTCTTCCTCGCCCTGGTGGTCGGGGCCGCCGCGCTGCTGGTCGGCGCAGCCGCCGAACCGTTCGTCGAGGTCAACCGCGCGGTGCTGGCCATCGTGCAGAAGGCGTTGTGGTGGGTGATCCGGCTCACCCCGATCGGCACCCTCGGGTTGATCGGTCACGCCGTCGCCTCGTACGGCTGGGACCTGCTGGCCCCGCTGGCGAAGTTCACCACCGCCGTCTACGTCGGCTGCGCCGTCGTCCTGTTCGTGGTCTACCCGCTGCTGCTGGTCACCGCCGGCCGGCTCAACCCGCTGCGCTTCTTCGCCGGTGCCTGGCCGGCGATCGAGCTGGCGTTCGTCTCCCGTTCCTCGGTGGGCACCATGCCGGTGACCCAGCGCTCCGTCGAGCGGCTCGGCGTCCCCCGCGAGTACGCCTCCTTCGCGGTGCCGTTCGGGGCCACCACCAAGATGGACGGCTGCGCCGCGATCTACCCGGCGCTCGCCGCGATCTTCGTGGCGCAGGTCTTCGGGGTGGACCTCGGCGTCGGCGACTACCTGCTGATCGCCTTCGTCTCGGTGGTCGGTTCGGCCGCCACCGCCGGCCTGACCGGCGCGATCGTGATGCTGACCCTGACCCTGAGCACGTTGGGCCTGCCGCTGGCCGGCGCCGGCCTGCTGCTGGCGATCGACCCGATCCTGGACATGATCCGCACCGCCACCAACGTGGCCGGGCAGGCCGTCGTGCCGACCATCGTGGCGGCCCGCGAGGGCATCCTGGACCGCGACGCCTACGCCAACGCCGGCCGGCGCGACCTGACCGACGCCGACGAGACCACCGACCGGCCGGCCCGCACCGACGACCTGACGCCGGCACCCGCCTGACGCCGACGGGATGCGGTCCCGCTCGCGGCAGCCACCGGGACCGCATCCCGGCCGGGTTCCTTCCCGTCGACGCCACCCGCCCCGCCCCTGACCCGTCCTTCGCCGCCATCCGCCCGTACCGGAGGATCACTCGCATGAGTGCCCTGTTCACCCCGCTCGCCCTGCGCGGCGTCACCCTGCCCAACCGGATCGCCCTCGCGCCGATGTGCCAGTACAGCGCCGGCCCGGACGGGCTGCCCACCGACTGGCACCGGGTGCACCTCGGCTCCCGGGCCGTCGGCGGTGCCGGCCTGGTCGTCACCGAGGCCACCGCGGTCGTCCCCGAGGGACGGATCAGCCCCCAGGACACCGGCATCTGGTCCGACGCGCACGTCGACGCGTGGCGGCCGGTCACCGCGTTCGTCGCCAGCCAGGGGGCGGTGCCCGCCGTGCAGCTCGCCCACGCCGGGTTCAAGGCCAGCACCTACCGGCCGTGGGCGTCCGGGCGCGGCGGGGTGCCCGACGCAGAGGGCGGCTGGACGCCCGTCGGCCCCGGAGCCGAGCCGTTCCTGCCCGACTACCGGCAGCCGGCCGCGTTGGACTCCGCCGGGATCACCGGGGTGGTGTCCGCGTTCGCCACCGCCGCCGGCCGGGCCCTCGACGCCGGCTTCGCGGCCGTGGAGATCCACGCCGCGCACGGTTATCTGCTGCACGAGTTCCTGTCCCCGCTGACCAACCACCGCACCGACGGCTACGGCGGCGACCGGGCCGCCCGGATGCGGCTCACCCTGGAGGTGGCCCGCGCGGTCCGCGCCGCCGTCGGCGAGCAGGTGCCGGTACTCACCCGGATCTCCGCCACCGACTGGGTCGACGGCGGCTGGACGGTCGACGACAGCGTCGCCCTCGCCGCCGAGCTGGCCGCGACCGGCGTCGACCTGGTGGACGCCTCCTCCGGCGGGGCGTCGACCGGGGCGGCCATCCCGGTCGGGCCCGGCTACCAGGTGCCGCTGGCCGCGCGGATCCGCCGCGAGGCGGGCGTGCCGACGGGCGCGGTCGGCCTGATCGTCGAACCGGAGCAGGCCGAGCAGATCGTCGCGGCCGGTGAGGCCGACCTGGTGCTGCTCGGCCGGGAGCTGCTCCGCGACCCGTACTGGCCGCGCCGGGCCGCCGCGAAGCTCGGTGCCACCCCCGACTGGCCCGACCAGTACGCCCGCGCCTTCTGACCGGCCGGCCTGCGGCGACCGCTGTGGGGAGAGTTGTTGTCGCTCCAGCGACAACAACTCTCCCCGATCCCGCCCGACCCGGCGCGTCCCCCATGCCGCCCGGCCCGGCGCGAGGCGGCGGGAGCGGGGCGTGGGGGGCCTGGTCAGCCGGCCAGGTGACCCCAGTCGTCCTCCAGTTCCCGCCACCCGCCCTGGGCGGCGACCGTGCCGTCGACCAGCACCACCACGTGGTCGGCGCGGACCAGCGCCGCCCGTTTCGAGGTGGAGCCGACCACGGTCACCCCGTGCTCCCGCAACGCCGCCCAGAGCGCCAGCTCGGTGGTGACGTCCAGCGCGGAGGAGACGTCGTCGGCGACCAGCAGTTCGGTACGCGGGGCGAGCGCCCGGGCCAGCGCCAGCCGCTGCAACTGCCCGCCGGACAGCCGGGTGCCCTTGTGCCCGATCAGCAGCCCCAGCCCGCCGCCGCCCGCCAGGTCGTGCTCCAGCTGGGCGGTGGTCACCGCCCCGGCGGCGTCCACGTCGTGCCCGAGGGCGATGTTGTCGGCGACCGTGCCGGAGAGCACCCGGGGCAGCTGACCGACGTAGCCGACCTGCTGGGGGCGCAGGAACAGCTCCGGCTCGGTCACCGGCTCGCCGTTCCAGCGCAGCTCGCCGACGTGGTGCACGATCCCGGCCAGCGCCCGCAGCAGCGAGGACTTGCCGGAGCCGACCGGCCCCACCACCAGCACCAGTTGCCCCCGGTCGACGGTCAGGTCGACGTCCCGCACGGCGAGGGTGCCGTCGGAGTGCAGCGCCCCGAAGCCGACCAGTTCGAGGCGACGCAGCGGCCGGCGCGGCGGCGGCTCCGGCGCGGGGGCGGTGCCGGCGGCGAGGTCCACCCCCGGCACCTCCGCCGAGTACGCCCCGATCCCGGCCATCGCCGCCGTCCGCCGGGTCCACACCCGCGCCGACGGGTACTGCGAGACCAGGGACGCGGTGGTCCAGGCGAACCAGCGGGCCGCCCCGAGGGTGGAGACGGCGACCAGGGTGGCACCGGCGGAGAGCCCGCCGGCCAGGTAGAGCGCCCACGCCGCGATCGGCAGCAGACCGCTGGCCACCGAGGGGGTGGAGCGGGCCCACACCTGCGCGGCGATCTCCCGCCGCTGCCTGTCGCTGCGCACCAGGTCCAACGCGGAGAGGTGGTCGAGCACCGGCCGGGTCGCCCCGGCGAGCTTGACCGTCCGGGCCGCCGACAGCGAGGAGACCAGCGCGGTGGCGAAGGCGGCGCGGGCGGCCACCGTGTCCCGGGCGGAGCGTTCCAACCGGGGGCCGAACAGGGTGGCGGCGAGCCCGGACACGGCCATCGTGCCCAGGAAGAACAGCGCCGGCACGAGGCTGCCCGTGATCAGCGTCATGGTCACCATCGTCACCAGGGCGATGAACTGGTCCATCAGGTTGTCGGCGAGCTGCACGACCCGTTCGGTGTCCCCGCTCTGCGCCACCACCTCGGCCGGGGTGTGCCGGCTGGTGCGGCGCGGGCCGGTCTGACCGTGCACCAGCCGCAGGCTCATCCGCAGCATCTGCCGTACCCACCACTGGGGGAACCGCAGGTTCGTCCAGTAGGGCAGCGGCAGCACCACCACCAGCGCGGCGGCGATGCCGAGCGCCGGCAGCCACGGGTCGCCGCCGTCGACGACGTCCGCCCACAGCCAGGGCAGCACCGTGCCGTCGAGGCCGAGCACGGTGATCACCATGAACAGCGCGACCGACAGCAGGCCGAGGCGCGGGTCGTTCAGGCCCAGGCGCAGGATCTCCCGCATGGTCCGCGCGGGCGGCAGCGGCGGCAGCGGCGGCGGGTCCCCCTTCGGTACGGCCACCGCCGCCCGCCCGGTCGTCCCGCTCCCCTCAACGGCGACGGCCCGACCCGACCCGGCGACGCCCGGCTTGTCGACGGCCGCCCCGGCCGGGGGTGTCGCGGCGGCGTCCGGCCAGGCGGTGGCCGGCCCGTCGAGCAGGTCCACGCCGCCCCGGCTGCCGGACCGGCCCGCACCGACCGGGGTGTACGCGGCGGCGTGGCTGGTGGCGAGCAGCTCGGCGAAGCGGGCCGAGGACCGCAGCGGGCCGGCCTCCAGGACCGCCCCGTCGGCCATCACCACCACCTCGTCGCAGCGCCGCACCGACGACAGCCGGTGCGCGATGATGATGCCGATCCGGTCGGTGAGCAGGCGTTCGGTCGCCTCGCGTACCCGGGTCTCGGTGACCGGGTCCAACCGTGCGGTGGCCTCGTCGAGGATCACCACGTGCGGGTCCCGCACCAGGATGCGGGCGAACGCCACCAGCTGTTCCTGGCCGGCGGAGAGCACGTGGCCGCCCTCGCCCAGCCGGGTGCGGATGCCGTCGGGCAGCTCCGCGACCCACCCGGTGAGCCCCAGCTCGGCCAGCGCCCGGGGCGCGTCGTCGAGCAGGTCCGGGTCGAACAGGGCGACATTCTCGGCGAGGGTGCCGGCGAGGATCTCGGTACGCTGCGGCACCACCGCGACCCACCGGCGCAGCTCCTCGACGTCCAGGTCACACAGGTCGGTGTCGCCGAGCAGCACGGTCCCGCGCGGCACCTCGACCGCCCGGGTGAGCACCTTGGCCAGCGTCGACTTGCCTGACCCGGTCCGCCCCACCAGCGCGTACGACCGGCCCCGGACGAAGCTGAGCCGGACGTCGCGCAGCGCGGGCGCCCGCTCGTCCTCGCCGGTGGCCGGGTAGCGGAAGGTGAGCCCGCGCAGGGTCAGGTCGCCTTCGGTGGGGGTGACCCCGCCGGAGGGTTCCTGCCGGGCGTCGGAGAGCAGCAGGACCCGGGCCCAGGCGCCGAGCGCGTACTGCAGGTGCGGCACCCAGCGGGCGAGGTGTTCGACGGTCGCGCCGAAGCTCAACGCGAGCAGCCAGATCGCGGTCAACCGGGCCCCGTCGACCCGGCCGGTGGTCAACGCCCAGGCCCCGGCGAGCACCACCCCGGCGATCCCGACCCGGATGGTGCCGGCGGCGAAGGCGGTGACCCGCGCCGACATCAGGAAGACCCGGCGGCAGCGGGACAGCACCTCGGCGGCCCGCCGGGCGTACAACCGCAGCACGTACGGCTGGGCGAGACTGGTACGGACGTCGTCCTGGCCGTGCACCGCCTCCTCCATCACCGCGGCCAGGTCCGACCATGCCTCCTCCTCGGACATCCGGGCCGGGGCGATGGCGGCGGTGGGACGGCGCAGCAGCACGACGAGCAGCGCGGTGAGCAGCAGCATCGCCACCCCGGCCGGCCACCAGACGAACAGCGCGCTGACGGTGGCGAGCAGGCAGAGCACCAACCCCTGGACCAGCCGTACGCCGGTGTTCCGCAGCTCGGAGGCGACCTGGTAGACGTCGTTGTCGATCCGGTCGAGCAGTTCGCCGACCGGGGTGCCCTCCAGGGTGGGCAGATCCTGCCCGAGGGCGACCCGGCAGAGCCGGCGACGCACGTCGGCGGACCAGTCGGCGGTGATGCCCGCCATCAGCAGCGCGATCACCAACTCGCCGAAGACGGCGACGACCAGCGCGACGACCAGGGCGGCGAACCACCCGGGCGAGCGGTGCACCAGCACCGGGCCGGCGACCGCCGAGGCGGCGGCCTGACCGGCGGCACCGAGGACGACGAGGACGATCACGACCGTCACGCGGCGCGGCGCGGACGCCCAGAGATCACGGAGCAGGCGCATGGAGATTCCCTCCGGGACTCGGGGTGGCGGTACCCCACAGCCTGACCCCCCGCCCCCCTCCCCTCAACGCATTTACCACCACCCCCCACCCAACTCCCCCACCCTGTCCCCCACCCTGTCCCCCGCCCGCCCTACCCCCGCCCCTCCCGTCCCGGCCCCACTCCGCCCCACTCCGCCCTGCCCCGGTGATCAAGAGGTTTACGTCAAGGTTGATCTTCAATCTGCCCCGAACCTCTTGATCAACTGACTCAAACCTCTTGATCACCGGGGCGAGGCGGCCACCGACGGGCAGGGCGCGGTGACCGGCGGGGCGGGGGCGGCCGTGGCGGGGGCGAGTGGGTGGGGCGCCGGGGTGGCGGGAGTGCCGGAGCGGTCAGAAGAGGATGGTGGCGAGGGTGCCTACGCGGTGGAAGCCGCAGCGTTCGTAGACCCGGCGGGCGGGGCGGTTGAAGTCGTTGACGTAGAGGCTGACCGTGGGGGCGACCCGGAGCAGCGCGTCGCGGACGACGGCGGCCATCGCGGCGCTGGCGATCCCGCGTCCGCGCCACGAGGGGGCCACCCAGACGCCCTGGATCTGGGCGGTCCGGCGGGTCACCACCGCGAGTTCGGCCTTGAACACGACCTCCCCGTCGACCATGCGGGCGTACGCCCGGCCGGCCCGGACCAGGTCCTCCACCCGCCGTCGGTAGGCCCGGCCGCCGTCGTCGGCCAGCGGTGAGACGCCGACCTCCTCGGCGTACATGGCGACCGCGGCGGGGAAGAGCCGGTGCACCTCGTCGGGGCGGACCCGGCGCACCTCGGGGTCGACCGGGATGCGGGGCGGGGCGTCGGTGGCGAGCAGCGGCTGGTTGGGGCGGATGTCGCGGGCCGGCCCCCAGTGGTCGGCGAGCCGGTCCCAGAGGCCGAGTACCGCGTCGGCCCGTCCGACGATGGAGGAGCAGAGCCGTTCCTCGGCGGAGAGTTGCTCGGCGAAGGCGGCGACGGCGGAGTCGGTGGCGAGGATCGGGGTGAGGTTGCCGCCGAGCCAGCAGATCGACTCCAGGTTGCGGCGGGTGCCGTAGCCGAGGATGCGGCCTTCGGCCCGCCACCAGGCCAGGCCCCGGGCGGATACCCGCTCGGCGACCTGCGCGCCCGCGAACGGGTCGAGGTCGAGCAGCCGCTCGACGGCGCGCCGCTCCGACTCTCCCAGTTGGCGTACCGGCACCGTCAGCACGCTTACCAGCCTGCCAGATCCGGGCGGTGGTTCGCCGGGCGACCGGCACAGCCGCCAGAGGACTTGTCGCCAACACATTGCCGATATATCGTTGATGCATCAGCGACAGCACAACGAAGGGACGACACGATGGGATTCCACCGTCGGATCCACGCACTACAGGAGGCCCGACAGCGCGGCTTCGGCTTCCCGCCCGTACCACCCGGCCCGCACGGGCACGGGGGTTGGGGCGGCGGCCGGGGTGGGCGCGGGCGGGGCCGGGGACGCCGGCCCAACGTCCGGGCCGCCGTGCTGGCCCTGCTCACCGAGCGGCCGATGCACGGCTACGAGATGATCCAGGAGATCGACTCCCGCACCGGCGGGGCCTGGCGACCCAGCCCGGGGTCGATCTACCCGACCCTGCAACTGCTGGAGGACGAGGGCGTCATCGCCGCCAGCACCGATCCGGCCGGCGGCGGGCGCAAGCGGTTCGACCTGACCGACGCCGGGCGGGAGGAGGCCACCACGGCCGCGCAGACCCCGCCCTGGGCCGACTTCGCCGAGGACACCGTCAACAGCTGGCACGACATCCGCGACGCGGGCGCGCAGGCCATGCACGCGCTGCGCCAGGTGATGATGACCGGCACCGACGACCAGCGGGAACGCGCCGCCCAGGTGCTCGACGAGACCCGCCGCAAGCTGTACGCGATCCTCGCCGAATCCGAGTGACCACCGGGCACGCCCCGGTATCCCGGCGACCCTCGTGGTCCGGGTCCGGCACGGCGGACCCGCCGGCCGGCCCGGACCACGACGACCCGGCGACGGTCACCCCCGTACGAGAAAAAGGGCGGCCCTCCCCACCGGGAGGGCCGCCCTTTCCGACGGTGGATCAGTGCACGGTGACGGTGGGGCCGGGGACCAGGTCGCGCAGTTCCTCGGGGATCTCCGCGCCCATCTCGTCGGCGATCCGCAGCGCCTCCTCGATCAGCGTCTCGACGATCCGCCCCTCGGGGACGGTCTTGACGACCTGCCCCTTGACGAAGATCTGCCCCTTGCCGTTGCCGGAGGCGACCCCGAGGTCGGCCTCGCGGGCCTCACCCGGCCCGTTCACCACGCAGCCCATCACGGCGACCCGCAGCGGCACGGGCAGCCCCTCCAGGCCGGCGGTGACCTCCTCGGCCAGCTTGTAGACGTCCACCTGGGCCCGCCCGCAGGACGGGCAGGAGACGATCTCCAGGCCGCGCTCGCGCAGGCCCAGCGACTCCAGGATCTGGTTGCCGACCTTGATCTCCTCGACCGGCGGGGCGGACAGCGACACCCGGATCGTGTCGCCGATCCCCTCGGCCAGCAGCGCCCCGAAGGCGACGGCCGACTTGATGGTGCCCTGGAACGCCGGCCCGGCCTCGGTCACCCCCAGGTGCAGCGGGTAGTCGCACTGCTCGGCGAGCTGCCGGTACGCCCGGATCATCACCACCGGGTCGTTGTGCTTGACCGAGATCTTGATGTCCCGGAAGCCGTGCTCCTCGAACAGCGAGCACTCCCACAGCGCCGACTCGACAAGCGCCTCGGCGGTGGCTTTGCCGTACTTGGTGAGCAGCCGCTTGTCCAGCGACCCGGCGTTGACACCGATCCGGATCGGCGTACCGGCGGCGGAGGCCGCTGCCGCGATCTCCCTGACCTTGTCGTCGAACTGGCGGATGTTGCCCGGGTTGACCCGGACGGCGGCGCAGCCGGCGTCGATCGCGGCGAAGACGTACTTCGGCTGGAAGTGGATGTCGGCGATCACCGGGATCTGCGACTTCTTCGCGATCGCCGGCAGCGCCTCCACGTCGTCCTGGCTGGGCACGGCGACCCGGACGATCTGGCAGCCGGACGCGGTCAGCTCGGCGATCTGCTGGAGGGTGGCGTTGACGTCGGAGGTGAGGGTGGTGGTCATCGACTGCACCGAGACCGGAGCGCCGCCACCGACCGGCACCGAACCGACCATGATCTGGCGGCTGGCCCGGCGTGGGGCGAGCGGCGGGGGCGGTACGGCGGGCATACCGAGACTGACAGCGGTCACTTCAGGCACTCACCTTGTGAAGAGCGTGATGGGGTTGACGATGTCCGCGGTGGCGGTGAGCAGCGTGAACGCGCCACCGATGAGGATCACCGCGTACGTGATGGGCATCAGCTTGAGGTAGTCGACCCGGCCCGGGTCGCGCCGGCCGATCCGGGCGTAGAGCCAGGAGCGGGCCCGTTCGAACCAGGCGATGGCGATGTGGCCGCCGTCCAGGGGCAGCAGCGGCAGCAGGTTGAACACGCCGACGAAGAAGTTCAGCGAGATGAACAGCAGGACCAGCAGCTGCCAGACGCCGTTCTCCAGTGCCTCGCCGCCGAGCCGGCTCGCGCCGACGACGCTGATCGGGGTGTCCTTGTCCCGTTCGCCGCCGGTTACGGCCGTCCACAGGGCGGGCACCTTGTCGGGGATGCGCTTGAGCGCCTCGTAGGTGCCGACGGCCAGGTCCTTGGTGTAGCCGGCGGTGGCCGGGATGGCCTCGACGGGGCCGTAGGTGACGTTCGCCGGGAGGCCGGGCGGGAGCATCGGGCCGGCGACGCCGAGGGCGGAGACGGTGACCGGGGCGCCGTTCGGGTCGTCGAGCGGCTTGCGCTGCACGGCGGCGAGGTCGGCCCGGACCTGGCCGGCGACCCCGTCGCGCTCGTAGCTGATCGTCGCCGGCTGGCCCGGGGGCAGCTCACGGACGGTCTTGACCAGCGCGGCGTAGTCGGGGACGGCGATGCCGTTCACCGCGACGATCTTGTCGTCGTCGCGCAGCCCGGCCTGCTTGGCGGGGCTGACCGGGTCACCCGGGGCGCACTCGCGGACCGCGTCGGTGGGGATGACGCACTCGACGATCTTGACGTGCGCCGGGAGCGGGTTGGGCAGGTCCTTGTTGGGCAGGCCCATGAACATGGCGGCGAGCCAGATCGCGATGACGGCCAGCGCGAAGTGGGTGACCGAGCCGGCGGACATCACGATCGTCCGCTTCCAGACCGGGTAGCGCCACATGGCCCGCTGCTCGTCGCCCGGCTCGACGTCGTCGTCCTGCGGCGTCATCCCGACGATCTTGCAGAAGCCGCCGAGCGGGATGGCCTTGAGGCCGTACTCCGTCTCGCCGCGCCGGAACGACCAGATGGTCGGCCCGAAGCCGACGAAGTACCGGGTGACCTTCATGCCGAACGCCTTGGCGGTCAACATGTGACCGGCCTCGTGCAGGCTCACCGAGATGAGGATCGCCAGGGCGATCACCACCACCCCGAGCAGATAGAGCATCAGGCTTCCTTCCCCGACCCCGAGATGATCTCCTGCGCGTGCGCGCGCGCCCACGATTCGGCGGCGAGCACGTCCTCGACGGTACCTGGTTCACCGAAATCGGGGGCCTCCTCCAACACCCGCCCGAGGGTGTCGACGATGCCGAGGAACGGCAGCCGTCCGGCGACGAACGCCGCCACACACTCCTCGTTGGCCGCGTTGTAGACCGCCGGGCGGCAGCGGCCCGCCATGCCGGCCGCCTTGGCCAGCGCCACCGCCGGGAACGCCTCGTCGTCGAGCGGGGCGAACTCCCAGGTGTGGGCGGTGGTCCAGTCGACGGCGGTGGCGGCGTCGGGCACCCGGTCGGGCCAGCCGATGCCGAGCGCGATGGGCAGCCGCATGTCCGGCGGGCTCGCCTGGGCCAGGGTGGAGCCGTCGACGAACTCGACCATCGAGTGGATCACCGACTGCGGGTGCACCATCACGGTGATGTCGGCGTAGGGCACGTCGAACAGCTCATGCGCCTCGATCACCTCCAGCGCCTTGTTGACCATGGTGGCCGAGTTGATCGTGACGACCGGTCCCATGTTCCACGTCGGGTGGGCGAGCGCCTGTTCCGGGGTGACATCGGTCAGCTCGTCGCGCCGCCGCCCCCGGAACGGTCCGCCGCTGGCCGTGACGACCAGCCGCCGTACCTCGCCCCGGGTGCCGCCACGCAGGCACTGGGCCAGCGCCGAATGCTCCGAGTCGACAGGCACGATCTGCCCCGGCCGCGTCACCGCGGCCCTGACCAGCGGGCCGCCGGCCACCAACGACTCCTTGTTGGCCAAAGCGAGGGTACGACCAGCGCGCAGCGCGGCCAGCGTCGGCGCGAGCCCGAGCGACCCGACCACCCCGTTGAGGACCACGTCGCAGGGCCACTGCGCCAGCTCCGTCATGGCGTCCGGCCCGGCGATGATCTTCGGTAGCTTGAATTCCCCGGTGGCCCAGCCGCGCCGGCTCGCCTCGGCATAGAAGGCGAGCTGGAGGTCCTGCGCGGCGGACGCCTTCGCCACCCCGACCGCGTCCACGCCCAGTTCGAGGGCCTGCCGGGCGAGCAGTTCGACGTTGCCGCCACCGGCACCGAGCCCCACCACCCGGAACCGGTCGGGGTTGCGCCTGACGATGTCGATCGCCTGGGTGCCGATCGAACCGGTGGAGCCGAGCAGGACTAGGTCGCGGGGAGTTGTCACGCGGCCATTCTGCCCCGTACGCGCTGTGCGCCGGCTGGGAGCCTCACCCCTCGACGTCGCCCTCCGCGCCCGACCCCTGCCCCAGCGGTTCCGCCTCCTCGACCGGTGCCTCCTCGCCCAGCAGGTCGGCCGGATCGATACTGAACGCGAAGGGCTGCCGCATGACGAACGTCGTCCCGGCGGCAGCCGCCGCGACCGGCCGGTACTCCCCGTCGGTCAACTCGAAGAGCGCGATGGTGGGCACCCGGTTACGCAGGTCGACGCGGAGGAAGAACGGGACACCGGCGGCGGCGTACTCACGGGGCCGGTCGATCACGTCCTTACGCCTGTTACCCGGGGAGACGACCTCACCAAGCAGCACGGCGTGGCCGATGTCCATCGTCGTCCGCCCGCCACCGGGAACGTCGAGGATCACGATGTCCGGAATGAAGAGGTCGGCACCGGAAACGATGTTGGCCTCGGCGTACAGCCACAGTTTTTCCCGGCGGGCCGCCTGCTTGAGCAGGTAGGCCAGATCCAACTCGGCGTTCTGATGGTCGTATCCGGCATGTGGGGTCACGATCACGCTTCCGCTCAGGACTTCAACCTTGGGACCGTTGGTCTCCGGCAACAGGTCGAGGGCGAGCTGGGCGGTCCACGGCTCGTCGTGCCAGCGCAGCACGTCGAACGACGGCCCGGTCGGCCGGTCGACCGACCCGGTCGACGGGGACGTCGGGTCGGGCGACTGCGGTGCCGGCTCGGGCGCGAATGCGGCCTGGGCCATCCGGGCTCACCCCCTCAGCGGAACATCCTGCTGGTCCCAGCCTAATCGCCGCAGCCCCCGGAGCCGCCCGTCGCACCGCCAGTGCGTCTCCCTACACCTGCCCGCCCGCGTTGATCAAAACGACGGGGCCGATGTGGGGGTGTCCGGGCAGCGTGGACGCCCCCACATCGGCCCAACTGAGTCGATCACCACGTCGGGGCGGGCGCGGCGGGCCTCGTCGCGGTGACGGGTGACCACCCCGGCGTCGGTGCGCCGCGACACCGCCGAGCCGCCGACGGTGGGCGCTTCGGCAGCGGTACGGCTCAGGTGCGGGCGGAGTTCAGGTCACCCGAGCGGGTCGCGGCGACGAAGCCGGCCCAGGCGGCGGGGGCGAAGGTCAACACCGGGCCGCCCCGGTCCTTGCTGTCCCGCACCCCGACCACCTGCGGCAGATTCGTCGCCACCTCCACACAGGTGGAGCCACCGTTGTCGCTGCGGGTCGACTTGCGCCAGACTGCGCCGCTCAAGTCCATGACTTCGCCAACTCCCGTATGAGATCCCAGGACGCCCTGCGTGGCAGTGCTTCGCCGCGAAGGCTCTCCCATCTGCGCTGAAGGCTATCAACGTCATCCGGCCGGTCCGTGATGTGAGCGCGCAGCGCGCTGTCCAGATGCGCCACCTCTCCGCCGTCGGGCACGCGGACCAGGATGAACGGGCCGGCCAGCCCGGCGTGCATCCCCGCATCCGCCGGCACCACGTGCAGGCTGATGTGCGAGTGCTCGGTCAGCCGCAACAGATGCTCGAACTGCTCGACCATCACCGCGGGCTCACCGATCGCCCGGCGCAACACCGTTTCGTCGATCACTGCCACCACCTCAGGCGGGTGCTCCCGGGTCAGCACGGTCTGCCGTTCCATTCGGGAGGAGACACGCTGCTCGACCTCACTCTCCCGGAGCATTCCACCGCCGTGCAGCACCGCGCGGGCGTACGCCTCGGTTTGCAGGAGGCCGGGGATGAGGGAGGGCTCGAACCAGCGGATCAAGGTCGCCTCCCGCTCCACGCTGATCCACTCGCGCAGCCACGGGGGTGCGGAGTCGGCGCGGACCAGGGCGAGCAGCCGCTCGAAGAGGCCGCCGGCCTCCAGGGCGGCGTCCGCGCGGGTGATGAAGTCCTGCGACGGCGTCCGGTGGCCGATCTCCACCATGCCCACCAGCGACGACGAGTAGCTGATCTGCTGGGCCAGATCCTCCTGGCTCAGCCCGCGTTCCCTGCGCGCCCGGCGCAACTCCGCGCCGAGGAATTCCAGGGTCGACATCGGTCCGCCGGTCATCACACCTCCACCACACGTCTGCCACTCGCTGCCAGCGCCGGCCACCTGCCCGGACCCGGTCGGCACAACCGACGCTGAGGTCCCGCGCCGTCTTCCGACAGTAGTCGCGTCCACAGCAGAGTGTGAACAGGCGGCAGGTCGCTGGTGGCCCCGGCAAGGCGTCCGGGGCGCGGCAGCGCAGGCGGAAGGAATAGGCGGATGAGGAAGCGCGACAGGCCCGTACCGACGACGCCCCGGCACCGGCGGGACTGGTCCCGGTGGGGCCGGTACTGCACCTGCGGGCTGCGCTGGCCGTGCCCGGACCGGCTGGCCGGCGTACCGCTGCGGGAACCGCCACCACCCCCGTTGCCCGCGCCCCGACACCCCCGGTGGAACGGCCCCACCGCCGTCTACTGGGTGGGCGCGGCGGGCCTGGTCACCCGGGGTCAGGCCGGCCGGGCGAACGGCCGCCACCGGTGACCCCGCCGGAGCACCGCGCGCGGCAAAGGCGACCGACAGCCACCCCACTGGCGGACGACGCGCAACGAAGGCAATCGGCGGCGACTCCGCTGACGGACGACACGCGGCGGGGGCGACCGGCGGCGGTCCGGCCGGACGGTGCCGGACGGCACGTCGCCGCCCGGCCGGCCTGGCGGTGCCGGGCCTGCGCCGCCCCGTGGCCCTGCCAGCCGGCCAAGCTGAGCCTCCGCCGGGAGTACGCCCACGACCGGCCGGCGTTGGCGATCCACCTGTGCCTGCTCATGCACGACGCGATCACCGATGCGCTGCGGGTCGGCACCGGCACGGTCGACCCGGCCGCCTACTTCGCCCGCTTCCTCGCCTGGACCCGCCACGACCGGCCACCGCCCGGGGCGTCGCCCGCGACCTCGGGAGAGGGTTGATCATCACAACGGGGCCGATGTGGGGGTGTCCAGGCCGATCGGACACCCCTACATCAGCCCCATTGAGTTGATCACCGCTTCGACGGGCCTGGCTCGGACCCACGGCGGCTGGAGGAAGGCGATCACCGCCCGGGACCGGCCCCGGGGACGACGGTCAGGCGTAGGTCTCGAACTCGGCGACCTTCGGGGTGGCAGCAGAGCTGTTGATCCGGAAGGTGACCTTCTTCAGCGAGGTCCGGGCGAAGGTGATCACGCCGGCCCGGCTGCCGGAGGCCAGCACCGCGCCGGTGTCCCCGTTGAGGACCTGCCAGGAGGTGACGCTGCCGGCCGACCCGGACGCCTCCCGGATGTTGATCGAGGAGATGCTGGTCGCGGAGCCCCACTTGATCGAGATGTCACCGGTCGACCCGGCGGGCGACCAGAAGGTGCTCAGGTTGCCGTCCCGCACGTCGCCGTAGCTCGTACCGCTGGCCTTGCTGGAGCCGTCGGAGCCGGCGCCGATGCTGAGGTTGGTCCCGCCGGGGGTGCTGGTGGGCGGCGGGGTGGTCGGGGCCGGTGTGGTCGGCGCGGGCGTGGTCGGGGCCGGGGTGGTCGGGTTCGGGGTGGTCGGCGTGCAGTTCCCGGTGGACTCCTTGAGGCCGGTGTTCGCGCCGGCCGTCTGCCGGACGATGTCCGGCACGCAGCTCGCCCCGTCGAGGCGGTACGAGTACGGGATGCTGACGCTGGTGTTCGACGGCATGTTCGGGCCGGCGGGGTTGGTCTCGCTGCCGGGCGAGGACCAGGTCACGTTGTCCAGGATGTTGCCGCTGGCCTGCCAGTAGCCGGCCTCGCTGGTGTAGAAGGTGCCCAGCACGTCCCGGGAGTTCTTGAAGTAGTTGTTCTCCACCTTGGCCCGCGCGCCGGCCCGCGAGTTGATTCCCGACTCGTTCAACTGCACGTACGAGTTGTTGTAGATGTGCGCGATCCCGCCCCGCAGCAGCGGCGTACGGGAGTCGATGTTCTGGTAGAGGTTGTGGTGGAAGGTGACGAAGCCGTTGCCCCGGTCGCTCTCGCTGGAGCCGATCAGGCCGCCCCGGCCGGAGTTGCGCAGGATGCTGTACGACAGGGTCACGTACTGGACGTCGTCCTTCATGTCGAACAGCCCGTCGTAGCCCTCCGACTCGCCACCCGACGCCTCCAGCGTGACGTGGTCGACCCAGACGTTGCGCACGCTGCTCTCCATGCCGATGGCGTCGCCGCCGTTGGAGATGGGCGAGCCCGACTTCTTGACGTTCCGGACGGTCACGTTCTGGATGATGATGTTGCGGGAGTCGCGGAGGTGGATGCCGAGCTGGTCGAAGACCGCCCCGCTGCCGACCCCGACGATCGTGACGTTGCTGATCTCCTTCAGCTCGATCTTGTCGGCGGCGGTGTTGCAGCTGCTGCCGGAGACCTTCGTGGTGTTGCCGTGGTTGATCGTGCCCTGCACCTCGATGACGATCGGGGTGCTGCTGCTGGCCCGGTTGCACAGCGCCGCGTGGATCGCGGTGCCGGTGCTGGCCCGTACGGTCTGCCCGCCCGCGCCGCCGGTGGTGCCGCCGTTCTGGGTGGCGTAGCCGCTGGCGCTGCCGGCCGCCGCCGACGCCTGGTGCACCGGCAGGGCCACGCAGATCGCGGCACCGACGGCGGCCGTGGCCAGCCCCGCCTGGACTCGTCGTGCAACTGGTCGTCTCATCCTCGCGTCACCTTTCTCATTACCTGGTGGTGGTGCCGCTGCCGGGTGGTGTGGTGCCCGGCCGGACGGCGGTGATGATGGTGATCCTGTTGGACCTCTGCGCACCGGGGACGGGCCGGGCGTTCGCGGCCGTCAGGCGGAGTCGCCGGTCGGCCAGGGGTGCCTGCGCCGGTGTGCCGGATCGAACCGCTCGCCGTGCTGCCGCGCACGGCGAACTGGTGCCTCCGGCGGCAGCGGAACTCACCGGGGCACCCGCACTGAGCATCTGGAAAGCGCTTTCCACAAGCGAGAATAGGGCGGCGTCTATCGATACCGCAAGATGTCGTCCGGATTGCGGCTAATGACCGCCTGGTGCACCCGGCGGCAGCGCCCGGCGGACGAAGGTCTCCAACTCCTCGCCGCCGTACCAGTCGGTGCGGCGGCCCAGGTGTTCCATGCCGAGCCGGCGGGCCACCGCCATCGACGCCACGTTGCCGGGGGCCACCACCGCGTACACCTGGGGGGTGCCGGTGGTGAGTTCCCGGTCGACCAGGGCGCGGGCCGCCTCGGTGGCGTAACCGTGGCCCCACGAGTCCGGGTGCAGGTGCCAGCCCACCTCGATGTCGTCGGTGGGCACGCGCCCGTCCCGGCCGGGCAGCGGCTTGAGCAGGATCGTGCCGGCCACCAGGCCGGTCCCGCGCACCTGCACGGCCCAGGTGCCGTACCGGTCGCCGTGCCCGGCGTGCCGGGCCCGCCAGAGCGCCAGCCGGCCGGCCGCCTGCCCCGGCTCGGTCAACGGCAGGCCGGGGGCCGCGCCCAGCCAGCGCACCACCTCGTTGCGGGAGTAGAGGTCGAAGATCCGGGCCAGGTCGGCCGGCGAGTCGGTCCAGTTCCGCAGGATCAGCCGGGCGGTGGTGAGCACGGTCATGACGCGGGATCGTAATGCGTGCCGCAGGAGGATCGGGGGAAGAACATCGCGATGGGCGACGCATGGCAGCGTACGAAGCGGATCACCAGCGCCGCGTTCCAGCCGGTACGGGGACGGGACCTCTCCCTGCACGCCGCCGCGATCACCTTCTACGGGGCGATCGCCGTGGTGCCGGTGGCCCTGCTGGCGATCTGGCTGACCTCGCTGGTGGCCGGCGCCGACCGGGTGCGCCAGCTCACCGCGTACGCCGTGGAGACGCTGCCGGACGCGATCGGTGCCCCCGAGGCGGTGGACGCGCTGGTCAACGCCGGGGTGCAGTTGACCCCGCTACTGGCGCTGGCCTCCCTGCTGCCCGCCTCGCTCTACGGTGAGGGGCTGCGCCGGGCGTTCGTCTCGGTGGCCACCGCACCCAACCCGGACGAGTCACTGGTGGGCTGGCGGGGGCGGTTGCTGTTGCTGCCGCTGCTCGCCCCCGCCCCGGCCCTGCTGCTGTCGATCCTCATCGCGCTGCCCACCACCACCCGGCTGATCCGGCAGGGCGGCTGGGTCGCCGCCCTGGGCATCGTGCTGTCGTTCCTGGCGGTGTGGCTGGTGCTCACCCCGGTGCTGATGTGGGTGTTCCGGGTGGTCGGGCCGGCCTCACCGGACTGGCTGTCGACGTTGGCGGTCGGCTCGTTCACCGCCGCCAACCTCTCCGGCTTCCTGCACGGCTTCGTGCTGTTCTGTTCGCTCCCACTGGATCTCGGGGTGCCGTTCGGTGGTTTCGACCCGGTCGGGGCCGGCGTCGCGGTGCTGCTCTGGCTCTACCTGTTCCACGTGATCGTGCTGGCCGGCTACTCGGCCACCCTCGCGTTGTCCCGCTGGCGGGCCCGCCGCGCCGCCGCCTCCGGGTCGGCGTCCGGTTCCGACGCCGTCGGGACGTCCCGGTCCGCGACGGCGAACCACCCCGCGGCGTCCGACCCGGCCGTCGGGACCACCCCGGAGGCCGGGACCGCCGGCTCCGACACCGCGGGCCCCGACCCGTCGGGGGTCGGCGACGCCGCCGGCTCGTCGGTCTCGCGCAGGCCGTAGCGGGCCCAGAACCGGGCCAGGGGTGCCGGGGCCCACCAGTTCCACCGGCCCAACAGCCGCATGGTGGCCGGCACGAGCAGCGCCCGGACCAGGGTCGCGTCCACCACGATCGCCACGATCATGCCGACGCCGATCAGCTTGATGTAGGCCATCCCGCCGGTGGTGAAGCCGGCCACCACGATGATCAGCAACAGCGCGGCGGCGGTGATGATCCGACCGGTGCGTTGCAGGCCGGCGGCGACCGAGGCGGTGTTGTCGCCGGTGCGGTCCCACTCCTCGCGGACCCGGCTGAGCAGGAACACCTCGTAGTCGGTGGCCAGCCCGAACAGCACCGCGAGCATGAGGATGAGGTTGCTCGGCTCGATGAACCCGGTGGAGGTGAAACCGAGCAGGCCGGACAGGTGCCCGTCCTGGAAGATCCAGACCACCACGCCGAACGACGCGCCGATCGACAGCAGGTTCATCAGCACCGCCTTGACCGGCAGCACCACCGAGCCGAAGGCGAGAAAGAGCAGCAGCAGGGTCGCGCCGGCCATCAGCAGGGCCATCCACGGCAGCCGGTCGCCGAGGCTGTCCAGCAGGTCGACGTCGGCGGCGGGCCGCCCGCCGACCAGCACCTGCGCCCCGTCCGGGCCGGGCAGGTCGCGCAGCGCCCGCACCACGTCCCGGGCGGCGTCGCCGGTCGGCTCCCCCGGGTAGCTCACCGACAGCAGGGTGGACTCCCCCTTCGCCGCCGTGACCTGCACCCCGGTCACCCCGGGCACCGCCGCGATCCGGTCGGCGAACGGGCGTACCGCATCGGCCGGCGCGCCGGAGACCAGCACCTCGACCGGGGCGATCGTGCCGCCGGGGAACTCGGCGGCGATCCGCTCGGAAACCACCCGGGGCGCGGCGTCCGCCGGCAGCACCCGCTCGTCGACCCCGCCGAAGGTGATCCGCGCGAACGGGGTGGCCAGCACGCCGAGCAGCACCGCGACCCCCACCAGGTACAACGCCGGCCGGCGCATCACGCTGCGCGCGATCCGGGCCCAGGCGCCGCCGGGCTCACCCGCCGCCCGCCGCGCACCCCGCGACCCCCGCCGCCACGGCAGCGGTACGCGCACCGCGTCCACCCGGTGGCCGAGCACCACCAGCAGGGCCGGCAGCACGGTGAGCGCGGCCAGCATGGCGATCAGCACGGCGGCCATCCCGCCGAAGCCCATCGACCGCAGGAACGGCTGCGGGAAGATCAGCAGGCTGGCCATGGCGAGCGCGACGGTGAGCCCGGAGACGAAGACGGTCCGGCCGGCGGTGAGCATCGTGCGGCGGATCGCCTCGGCGGTGGACCGGCCGGCGGCCAGTTCCTCCCGGAACCGGCTGACGATGAACAGCGCGTAGTCGACCGCCATCCCGAGGCCGATCAGGGTGATCACGTTGATCGCGAAGATCGACACGTCGGTGACCAGGTTGACCAGGCGTACCGCGAGGAACGCGCCGAGGATGGCCAGCCCGCCGACGAGCAGCGGGGTGCCGGCGGCGACCAGCCCACCGAAGATCAACACGAGCAGCACCAGCAGCACCGGCATCGACAGCAACTCGGCCCGGGTGACGTCCTCGGTGCTCTGGGTGGTGGCCGCCTCCTGGAACGCCACCAGCCCGCCGACGTCGGTGCGCAGACCGGGCGCGTCCAGCGCGGGACGCAGCGCCGCGAACTGCGCCGAGCGGGCGTCCTCGTCGCCGCCGGTGAGCTTGACCAGCGCGTAGGTGGCCCGGTGGTCGGTGGCGACCAGCGCGGGCGCGGGCGCGTCGTACCAGGTGGTCACCTCGGCCACCTCGGCGCGCTGACGCAGCCCGGCCACCGTGAAGGTGACCGGGTCACGGAACTGCGGGTCCTCGACGGTGACGGTGTCGCTGGACCACAGGACGATCACGTCGGCACCCTGCCGGCCGAGTTCGGCGGTGACCCGCTGCACGGTCCGGCTGGACTCGCTCGACGGGTCGTCGAAGCCACCCCCGCTCAGCTCGCCGAACACCCCGGTGCCCCAGGTCGCCCCGACGGCGATCAGCACCCCGGCGACGGCCAGCACCGCCCACCGGGCGCGCACCACCACCCGCCCCCACCAGGCGAACATCGGCCTCTCCCCTCGTCGACCCGCCGACCCGCCGTCACCCGCACCCGGGCCGCCCACCGGGACCGCCCCTCAGCGATCGACGTCCACTATCGCAACAACCGTTCACGTTCGACGGGCCGGCCCGGCCTCTCCCCGGTTGCCGGATCGGGAGGGGCACCGCTTCCCGTGGTGACCGGTATGCCTGTGCGGCATACTCATGCCGCACAGGCATACCGCGTTCCGCGCCTGATGGTGCCGACACCCGGCCGACCCGGGCCAGCCGGCCGACCCTGCCGACCGGTCCCGCCGGTCGAGCCGGCAGACGTCACACCGCGCACCGCACTAGGCTGCGCAGGCATGAGCGATGCGAGTGAGCTGCCGTCCCGCGCCGACGTCGTGATCGTCGGATCGGGGCACAACGGGCTGGTCTCCGCCGTCCTGCTGGCCCGTGCCGGGCTGGACGTGCTGGTGCTGGAGGCGGCGGAGGTGATCGGCGGGGCCACCCGTACCGAGAACCCGTTCCCGAAGGTGCCCGCGCTGCGCCACTCCACCGGGTCGTACCTGCTGGGGCTGATGCCGCCGGAACTGCTCGCCACCCTCGACGTCCGCATCCCCGTGCTGCGCCGCGACCCGCACTACTTCCTGCCCACCCCGGGCGGGCCCGGTGCGCCGTACCTGCTGTTCGGCAGTGACACCGCCGCGACCCGGCGGCAGCTCACCGAGTTCTTCTCCCCCGCCGACGTGGCCGCCGACGACGCGCTCCAGGCCGAGCTGGCGCAGCTCCGCACCGACCTGGCCCCGGCCTGGCTGGCCGAGCCGCTGCCGGTGGAGCAGACCGCCGACCGCTACGTCCGCCCCGAGCTGCGGGAGGTCTTCGTCGACCTGGTCCGTGGTTCCGTCGCCGACTACCTGGCCCGCTTCGACTTCCGCTCCGAGCTGCTGGTCAGCATGTACGCGGTCACCGACGGGCTGTCCGGCCTGAACGCCGGCCCGGACGACCCCGGCACCGGCCACAACTTCCTCGTGCACAACATGTGCCGGCTGCCCGGCTCGGACGGCACCTGGATGATCGCCGAGGGGGGCATGGGCACCGTCTCCCGCACCTTCGCCGAGGCCGCCCGCGCCGCCGGGGCGACCATCCTGACCGGCACCCCGGTCGAGGCCGTCACCCTGTCCGGGGGCGCGGCCTCCGGCGTCCGGCTCGCCGACGGGCGGGAGGTCGCCGCCGAGGTGGTGCTCGGCGCGTGCGACCCGTACCGGCTGATGGAGCTGGTGCCCGACGGCGCGCTGCCGGCGGAGCTGGGCGCGCGGATGGCGGCGGTCCGCCGGCCCGGCACCACCCTCAAGCTCAACCTGGCGCTGACCGGGCTGCCCCGGTTCTCCTGCCTGCCGGCGGACGCGCCCAGCCCGTTCGGCTCCACCATCCACCTGCTGCCCGGGTCGGCGTCGCTGGTCGGGGCGGGCGGCGAGTCGCCGATGGCGGCGCTGCGGGCGATGTGGGCCGACGTGCGGGCCGGGCGGCTGCCCGACGAGCCGACCATCGAGTGGTACCTGCACACCACCGTCGACCCGTCGCTGTCCGACCCGGCCGGGCACCACTCGTCGGCGCTGTTCGTCCAGTCGGTGCCCTACGAGCTGGCCGGCACCGACTGGGACACCGCGCTGCCCGGCTACGTCACCCGGCTGGTGGAGATCTGCGAACGGTACGCCCCCGGCACCGGTGACCTGATCGCCGACGCGGTGCCGCTGCCGCCGCCCGGCATCGAGGCGCACTTCGGCATCACCGGCGGGCACATCCACCACGTCGACAACACCGTCTCGTTCACCGACCGGATGCCGTACGCCACCGGCGTCGACGGCGTGTACGCGGGCAGCGCCGGCTGCCACCCGGCCGGCAGCGTGATCGGCGCGGCCGGCCACAACGCCGCCCGGCGCATCCTCGCCGACCTCGGCCGCTGACACCCGACCGGCCCGCGCCCCCGCTCAGGCGGGGGCCGGGCGGGAGGACGGCAGGTCGCCCGGACCCCGGATCAGGTAGAGCCCGGTGAGCAGGAAGTACGCCGCGAGGCTGAGCACCGGGTCGACGAAGGAGATGCCGAACGCGACCACGTACAGCACCGGGCCGAGCAGGAAGCGGCGGGCCACGGCGCGGGCCAGCCGGGGGTCCAGCCCCGGATCGAGCAGCCGACGGCGGCGGGCCCACCACCAGCTCAGGTTGAAGAACAGCGCCTCACCGAGCACCGTGCCCACGTAGAGCGCGGCGGTCAGCCGCTGGTCGGCGACGGTGCCCCGCAGGTTGTCGGCGAGCAGGCTGGCCGCGAACGGAATGGCCGCCACGAACAGCAGCAACAGCAGATTGAGGACGAGCAGCAGTTGGTCGACCCGGACGACGTACCGCCACATGTTGTGGTGGGTCAACCAGACCTGCCCGACGATCACGAACGTGATCACGTACGCCAGGTAGGCGGGCCACTCGTGGAACAGCGCGTCCGGCAGCTCCTGACCCTCGGGCCGCTGCGGGCTGAGTTGGAGCAGTTCCACCGCCATCAGGGTGAGCACGATCGCGATCACCGCGTCGCTGAACGCCTCCACCCGCGAGGCGTCCCGCTCCTTCTCCCGCCGGTGCCCGAACTCGTACTCCTCCTCCTCGTCCCCCACCCCGCCCCACCCGCCCTGTCGGTCATGACGGTGCCGGCCGGTGCGGCCCGGCACCCTGTCATGGTCGCCGCAAAAGGGGGGTGGTGGGGCGGGAACTGGGTCAGTTGACCGGCTCGCCGGCCGGGGCCGGGGTCTCCGCGTCCACCCGGGCGGCGCGGATCTTGTGGCCGACGCTGGTCAGGCAGCGGCCGGACGGCAGGTCGAACTTCCAGCCGTGCAGCTGGCAGGTGAGCTGGTCACCGTCGACGATGCCGAACCGGGTCAGGTCCGCCTTGAGGTGCGGGCAGCGGCGCTGCACCACCCAATCACCCAGGGTGACGTCCTCGGCGTCGACGGCCCGCTCGTGCTCGTCGTACCAGCCCTCGGCGTACTGGAGGCGCTCGGTGGACAGGCACTTGAAGAAGGCGTACACGAACTCGTTGTACTGCCCGATCCGGGCCGCCGAGAAGCGGCAGGACAGGAAGAGCGAGTTGACCCAGTCGACCTCGTCGATGTGCAGCAGGTGCTCGATCAGCGCCCGCTCGGTACGGAACCGGTACCGGACCTTCTCGTCGGCGTACGGCCGGACCTGCTTGCCGGGGAAGTCCACCACGATCGACTCGACCTCGGAACCGTCGTAGCCGACCAGGTCGAAACGGACCGGGCCGCCGACCCCCTTGGCCAGGTAGATCGACTCGTCGAGCAGCGGCTCGATCCGGCGCTTCATCCCGGCCAGCACGTCGATCTCGGGGTGCCGCCAGGACGCCTTCTCGGCCTCGATGACCGGGCGCTTACGCTCCCGCATCTCCTCCAGGTGGGCCTTCTTGTTCGCGAAGAACTCCTCGACCGGCTGCGGGTGGGTGGTGGTCGCGCCGGAGGTGGTCACCTCGGCGACGCTGCCCGGCAGCAGCACGATGCCGTTGGTGCCGCCGACCTTCGCGTACTCCGACAGGAACACCGACTGGTCCGGGAAGATGTTGCCCTCGTCGCCGTGGATGTCGTTGAACTGCCACAACGCGTCGTCGAGGAAGCACGGCGGGCCGGCGATCGGGAAGACGTGGTCGGCCTTCAGGTCGTCGATGTAGCGCCAGGTCCGGTCGAACTGCCGCTCCCGCTTCTGCTTGCCGAACGCGGTCTTCGCCGCCTGCGGCAGCTCGTAGACCATCGGGTACCAGATCGCGCCGGAGAACTGGAGCAGGTGCGCGTGCACGTGGCCCAGTTCGGCGAAGACGGTCAGGTCGGTGGGCCGGGCGTCGTTCTGGTTGAGCAACCGGACCCCGTCGTACTCCACCCAGAGCGACGAGTCGCCGATCGGGCCGTCGGTCGGGCTGGTCAACGCCTGGATCATGATCTTCAGGCCGCCGTCCAGCTCCACCACCTGCTCGTTGGGCGCCCGCAGGAACTTCGTGAAGCCCAGCGCCCGCAGCTCGTCCTCCATCTCCGAGGTGGGGAACTCGGGCAGCAGGACGGTGGCGTCCTTGCTCACGAACTCGCGTAGGTGCTTGGCGTCGAAGTGGTCCCGGTGCAGGTGCGACACGTACAGGTAGTCGACCCGGCCCAGGGTCTCCCAGTCGAGCAGGGAGTTGTCGGGGAACGGGAACCACGAGGCGAAGTAGGCCGGATTGACCCACGGGTCGCACAGGATGCTGCCCGCAGCCGTGTCGATCCGCATGCTGGCGTGTCCCGTACCGGTCACTCGCACCGCAGTCCCCCTCAAACAGACAATCAAGGTGTACGTCAGAACGCTACCGGAGGCAGTGTGGTCGACGGCCCGCGACGCCGGTAGAGCCGACCCGCCCCGCCGGGAAGGGGACCTTCGGCCCGGGTGGCCGACCCCACCCGGCGGTGTGGGCCCGCGCCGCACCGCGCTCCCAGCAGGGCGGACCCCGCACCGGGCCCGGGGCGGGGCGTGCCAGACTAACCGGAGATCCGATCGCGAGGGAAGGACCGACAGTGGCAGGAAGCGAGCCGGTAACCGCGCCAGATCAGCACAGGCCCGGGCACCGCAAGGCCGGGCGGATCGGCGCGGTGCTCTCCGCGTTGGCGCTGCTGGCGATGCTGTGCGGCAACCACGAGGGCAAGGTCGAGGACATCTGGCTGGTCGGCCTGGCCGTGCTGTTGCTGGCGATCGTCGTCGGTGACGCCGTGCTGCGGCGCAGCGGGCTGCGCTCCTGACGCACCGCCCCCGGGATGTCACGAGGGCCCGCCCCCGACCGGGGGCGGGCCCTCGTCACGCGTGGTGGATCACCGGCCGAAGAGGATGTCCTGCACGTCCTTGAGCGCGGCGTCGACCTCGGCCTCGAAGTAGCCGCCCGGCACCAGCCCGAAGCGCAACGTGTCCAGGTCCTTCGGGTTCACCGGCATCTGGTTGCGGCCCTGCATCCCACCGAGCAGGCTCTCGAAGAACCGGTCCACCTGGTCCGGGTCGTACCCGCTGCCGAACCGGCGCACCTGGAAGCTGCGCCGGATCTGGTCGACCCGGTACAGCTCGCTGCCCGGCGGGCCGGCCATCGGCGGGCCCACCATCGGCGGCCCACCCACCGGCGGACCCATCGGCGCGGGCGGGCCACCCATCGGCGGACCACCCAGCGGCTGCGGCGGCATCGACGGTGGGCCGGCCGGGCCCCGGCCACGCATGTCCCGGGGGTCGCGCTCGGGCATCCGGTCGCGCTCCAGCATGCGGTCCCGCTCCGGCATCCGGTCGTGCTCGGGCATCCGGTCCCGGTCCAACATGCGGTCCCGCTCCGGCATCCGGTCCAGCATGCGGTCCCGCTCGGGCATCCGGTCGCGGTCCGACATCCGGTCCCGCTCCGGCATCCGGATCTCGGCGGTCATGTCGGCACGGCCGTGCCGACCGGCCTCGAACCCGTCGAAACGCTGCTCGTCGGGGGGGCCGTAGCCACTGCCCGGACCGGCCGGCAGGCCACGCGGCGGCGGGCCACCGTGCCCCATCGGAGCACCCGGACCGGGGCCCATCGGCCCGCCGGGGCCCGGCCCCAGCTGGCCGCGCGGGGCGTCGTACCCGCCACGCGGCGCGTCGTAGCCACCGGCGAAGGCACCGGTCGGCTCGTCGTAACGGCTGCCGTACTGGTCGGGCGGGCCGGGCTGCGCCGGCATGGCGCGCGGCGACATCGGCGGCGGGGCCTGGGGGAGGCCCCGGTGGTCGTCACGCATCGGCGGGGCGAGCCGGTCGCCGCCACGCGGGTCGGCACCGCGACCGCTCGGGGCGGACCGTTCCTCCAGCTCGGCCAGCTGCCGCTCCACCCGGTCCAGGTGCAGGTCGACCTGCCACTCGTCGTAACCGTTGAAGCGGACCCGGAAGACGACGTCGTGGACCTCCTGGGACGCCACCGGAGCACCGACCGGCTGACCGGCGAGGGTCGCCTCCACCCGATCCAGGAAGGCGTCGACCTCGTCGACCTTGTAGCCCCGGCGGAGCGCCTTACGCCGGAAACGCTGACCCTGACTCGCCACTATGTCTCCTGGTCTCGTACCGCTACGCCCGGTCGCGCCCCACGCGGCGCCTCGCTGTCACTGTCGCCCGCGGCAGCCAACTGCCCGCACGCACCGTCGATCTCGCGCCCCCGGGTGTCACGCACCGTGGTGGAGACGCCGGACTCGCGCAACCGCCGGACGAACTCCCGCTCCACCGGCTTGGCGCTGGCGTCCCACCGGCTGCCCGGAGTCGGATTGAGCGGGATGAGGTTGACGTGCGCCGACCGTCCGGCCAACAGGCGTCCGAGCAGGTCGGCCCGCCACGGTTGATCGTTCACGTCCTTGATCATCGCGTACTCGATCGACACCCGGCGCCCCGTCGTCGCCGCGTAGTCCCACGCTGCGTCCAGCACCTCGGCTACCTTCCAGCGCTGGTTGACCGGCACGAGTTCGTCGCGCAGCTCATCATCGGGCGCGTGCAGCGACAACGCAAGGGTCACCGAGAGGTCTTCGCTGGCCAGTCGGCGGATGGCCGGCACCAGGCCGACCGTGGAGACGGTGATGTGACGCTGCGACAGACCCAGCCCCTCCGGGGCCGGCGCGACCAGCCGTCGGATCGCCGTGACGACCCGGGAGTAGTTGGCCAACGGCTCACCCATGCCCATGAACACGACGTGGGACAGCCGGGGCGGCGACCCGGCCACCGCGCCCGAGGCGGCGACCCCGGCCAGGTAGACCGCCTGGTCGACGATCTCGGCGGCGGAGAGGTTCCGGGTCAGCCCGGCCTGGCCGGTGGCGCAGAACGGGCAGGCCATGCCGCACCCCGCCTGGCTGGAGATGCAGACGGTGACCCGGTCCGGGTAGCCCATCAGCACGCTCTCCACCAGCGAACCGTCGTGCAGCCGCCACAGCGCCTTGCGGGTGGCGCCGTCGTCGCAGGCCAGCTCACCGACCGGGGTGAGCAGCCGGGGCAGCAGCGCCCCGGCCAGCCGGTCCCGGCTGGCCGCCGGCAGGTCGGTCATCCCGGCCGGATCGCGGACCAGCCGACCGAAGTAGTGGTGGGATATCTGCCGGGCCCGGAAGGCCGGCTCGCCCAGCTCGGTGACGAGCGCCCTGCGGCCCGGCAGATCGAGATCGGCGAGGTGCCGGGGAGGCATCGCCGGGCGGCGGCCGGGGGCGTCGGGGTCAACGGGGATCACAGGCAGGCTCGTCATGGCTGGTCCAGTCTGTCACGCCGTGTGCCGCAGCCGCCCGTCCGGAGGTGCCGAATCGGCCCCCACCGCCGGGACCGCCCGGGTGGCACGGCGTGATTCATCCCTCAGCCCACCACCGGCACGAGGACCGCCAGCAGCAGATAGGCGGTGGGTACGGCGAACAGGATCGAGTCCAGCCGGTCCATCAGCCCCCCGTGCCCCGGCAACAGGCTGCTCATGTCCTTCACGCCCAGATCCCGCTTGATCATCGACTCGGCGAGGTCGCCCAGCACCGCCGCCACCGAGACCGCCACCCCGAACAGCGCGCCCCACCAGGGGGCCACGTCGAAGAGCAGCCAGATCAGCAGGGCACTGCCGGCGGCCGCGGCGACCACCGAACCGGCGAACCCCTCCCAGGACTTCTTCGGGCTGATCCGGGGCGCCATCGGGTGCTTGCCGAAGTTCGCCCCGGCGGCGTACCCGCCGGTGTCGGAGAGCACCACACCGACCACGGTGACCAGCACCCGCAGGTGGCCGTCGCCGGGGGCCGCCGCGAGCATCGCCGCGAAGCCGCCCAGGAACGGCACGTAGACCGCGATCAGGGTGGCCGCGGTGATGTCCCGTTGGAAACCGGCCGGGCCGTCACCCAACCGCCAGATCATCGTGCCCAGCACGGTGACCAGCAGGCCCAGGCTGAGCGCGTCCGGGCCGGCGAACCAGGCCAGCCCGATGGTGAGCACGCCACCGGCGAGCAGCGGCACCAGCGGCGGATGGGCGCCGCTGCGCCGGACCGCGCGGGCCATCTCCCAGATGCCGACCCCGATCGCGCCGGCCAGCACGGCCAGGAAACCGGGGAGGAAGAAGAAGAGCGGAACCAGGACCAGCGCGCCGAGCCCGAGACCGACCCCGATCGCGGCCGGCAGGTTGCGTCCGGCCCGGCCGGTCGACGGCTGCGGGGTGGCCGGCCGGTCGGCGCTGGCCCGCCGCCGCCCCGGGGACCGCCGGC